>JBBADV010000030.1 GCA_041656295.1 Kiritimatiellales bacterium
GCCCCGTTTTTCCAGCATGGGCAGCACTATGCTGTTGAGCACCCGCTGCACAAAACGCATGTCGCTTTTATTTTTGCTTTCCTCCACCTCCTTGTGCACTTCGCCCAGACTGCGGGCGCCGGTGGCAGCCTGCACGGTGGTGAGGGTCTGCCCCAGCACGGTGATCAGAATTTCCTCGTTGCAGGCGCGGCGGAAATCATCGTAACTGGTGCCGCTGCTGCCGGTGCCGGTGTTGCTCGTAGTCTCCACTTCCGATTCTTTGGGAATGACAATATAGGGCGCCGACCCCGCTTTTTCCAGTGCCTCTTCCAAAAGTTGACGGCTTTGCGGGTCGTAGCTGGAATATTTCCCCACGCGCTGGGGCATTCCGAAGATTTCCAGCCATTGCGCGTAATCCCCGAAACCGCCGCGCTTCCAGATGGCAAAAGGCGCGGTTTTGAGCATCAGTCCGAAATCTTTCTTTTTGCCTAAAACCAACAGGTGATCATCCCCCGCGTAGGGGATGCCCTCCGGGTCGTTGGCATTCCGCAGGATGGACTGTGTTTCAAGGCTGATGTGTGCGGCCTCGATCGGTTCAAATTTGAACCCGTCGGTGAAATCAAATTCCCCCGCAGCCCTGCCCCAGAAAAGGGTGTGCATTATGGTGGTAATCAACTCCTCAAATGCCAGCGAATCAATTACATCAAACATCTCCGGCACCTCCTGCCCGGCGGCATCCTGAAAGGAGACCGCCGCGTTGGTAATCGCCAGGATGCGCTTCTCCACCGCGTCCCCCAGCACGCCGTCGATCAGTAAATCTTCGTAGAGGTCGAAGAGCGGTTTCATCCGTCCCAAATCGGCAGACCGGAGGGCGGTTCGCCAGTTTCCCACATCCACAATGCGCCGGGAGGGCGCTTTGATTACAAGTTGCTGAACTATTGTTGCTTTTTTTGCCATGTCAAATTTTTTTAAAAATGTTGAACTTTTTTCGGGTTACTTCCGTAAATAATTGTCCCGGTTCCGCCATCGCCGCCGCCGGGTTTCGCCGGCAGGTCGGCGGAGATGTCGCCTTTCTGCACCGCCTTCAACCAGGCAATTGCGCGCTCGTAGCGATCCTGCCGCAGTTGCAGCTCCACGCCGGCATTGCATAAAACAAGAAAATGCCAGGTGGCGATGTCTTTGACAAAGGTGAGCAGCAGCGCATTGCGATTCTTGCCGCTGGCGTTGAAAGTTGCCGCAATATCGTAAGCAGGCAGATAGCCCTTTGCCTCCGAGATTGCCGCATCAATTGCCGCCTGCACGATGGTATCGTCCTGGCGACTGATCACCTCCACATTTTCATTGTAGAGATGAGTTTTTAATTCGGGAATTGTTAAAAATGCCATATCTTTTTTTATAAAAATTTCAATTTCTTCCGGTGTTTTTCAGTGAACCGGTGGTTTTCGGTGAACCGGTGGTTGAGTTCATCGAAACCACCCGCTCCTTAGAAATCCCCCGGTACGTGTCGTAAAACTCAAATTTCCGCATTTTCGTAACGTTCACATTGCGGCTCCAGGCGCGGTTTCGTTTCAATTGCTGGATGTCGGTGCGGTTCAGTACCCGGTATTTCCCGCCTATAAAATACACGCGGTACCGCCGCCGGTTTTTTTTGCAAAGCCGGTCGGCTTTTCGGATTGCCCTTTCCAGGGCTGCCGGCCGCCCTTTAAACCGGATATAAAAGGCTTTTAAACGGGAATAAAATTTGATTTTCATGTCAAAATTTTTTGATGGATTTCCGCACGCCGACGGTGAAATTCCCCTCATTTAGGGAAATAATTTTCTGATTGCAAATAAACACCCCGCCCTCGATACAGTCGGGGCCGTCGGCAGGGGCGGGCAACCGCGGACTGATTAACAAAAACTGCTCCTCTAACCGCACCATGTGCGGGTTGTTCCGCTCTTTTTCGTTCAGAATCAGCAGTCCCTGACGGTTAATTGGTTCCAGGTTCCCTTCAATGCGCGAAAATTTGTCCGGTTTTTTCCGGTCATCGCCCTGAATGCCGATCACGCCGTGTTTTTCTGCTTTTTTGGAAAAGAGCGGAATGAAAACCTGCTCATAAAACGGGTCTTGCAACTTGTTGTTTTCTATGTAATTGTAAACGACCGTCCGGTAATTGACATAATTTTGCAGGTAATAATACCAGTTCACAAATTCGTCGTTCACCACCTTGTCAAGATAGCCGGTGATTACGTAAAACTTCCCTTCAAAAATTCCAATCAGGAAGAGGCTTTTGTAGCTGGCTTGCTTGCTGCGCGAGTTGGAAGGCGCCGGATCGCCGTAGGCAATCAGGAAACGGAATTTTGCCAGGGGCGGCACGGGACCCCAGTGCATTTCCGTGAAAATATCCCCGGCGCTCACCGGGTTGTTAAAATATTCCTTCTGTCCGCTGGCAGTGCTGATTTTGCTCAGGATTTCGTCAATATCCTGCTCCGAATTCTTTTCCGGCCAGCTGCTTTTTCCGTTTTTTCCGCGGATGTTAACGATGTCCGTGTGGTTTGCCCGCTCGATGGCGCGGGTGATGCAGCAGTCCTTCGCAATGATGTTGCCGTTGAAGATGATCCGGTAGTTGCCGGAGATGCTGACGGTCGGGATGAGCGCCTGCTCAATCCACTCCCATTTTTTCTGAATCCGGTCGGGGTTGCGGGTCTCCTCGTCGGTGTCGATGTCGTCCACTAAAATGAAATCGGGGCGGTACGCTTCGTTTCGCGTTCCGCGGGGCGACTGCCCGGCGCCTAAGCTGCGGAATGAAACGCCGCTGGTGAGCGTGAACTCGCCCGATTCCCAGCTTCCAGGTTTCTGCTGATTTCCGTAATCATGGCGGATCCGCTGGTTACTTTCAAATTCCAGCCGGAAAGGGGTGAGCAGCCGCTCGGCGTTGTCGCCCGAATTAGAGATCAGCAGCATGTTTTTGATGTCGCCGGTGAGTGCCAGGTAGATCACTTCAAACATGCTGCGCACCGATTTTGCCAGCTCCCGGCTCCAGGCGCGCACTTCGTACCATCGTTTATTTTTCAGCAACCGGCGGGTGGCGCGGAGGTGAAATTTTGCAGGCGGCGACTTGTAGTAGTGCGGAAAATAATAAGCAAACCACTTTTCCGGCGCGGCTTCCAGTTCGGCAATCCGCTTCCGTTGCGCGGTGATGTCTTCAAAAGGATCAATCGCGGTGGCCTGCGTGATCTGCTTTTTGAAATCATCCCATTTCCGCAGCGCCTCTTTATCGGTGAGCTTTAGTTTTTTGCTCATTTTATCTTGTCTTTAATGAAGGCATCAAACAGCGGCGTGATCTGCTGCACGGCGGTGAAGTCGATGCTTCGCAGCCAGTGCAGGAAATTTCGGAAGGTGCCCACGATGTCGCTCAGCCCCACATCCGTCTCCATTTTCTCAATGGAATTGGCAATCTTGCTGATGGTGTCCGCTTCGCCGGGGGTGGCAAATCGCTGACCCTCCTCCCGGTTGGCGATGCTTTTGTTCAATTCGGCAAGCTGCCGGTAGAGGTTCCGCAGCTGCTCTTCTTTGGTGATCGTGATGCTTACTTTCAGCTCTTCCCATTTTCCGTCGCGCACCCACTTCACCATGGTTTGCGGGGAAATACCGACACGCTCGGCGACTTCTTTCTGCGTAATATTTTCAGAGGTGAACAGGAGTTGCGCCCACTCCTTTTTTTGTTTCATTGTCAAAGATGCCATATCTGTTTGTTTTGCAAACAAACATAATGTGTTTCAATTCAACCGGCGGATTTCTCCGCAAGCCTTACGCCTTTTCTCACAAGGCTTACAAAGAAATTTTACTCTTTGAAAAACAAGTTTTTGATTCGTAAAAATTTTGAAAAGCGCATGAAAAAAACATTCGTACTTCACGATGAATCGGTAAATACTTACGGCATCCGGTTGCTCACCTCCGGGGCCAACCTGGAAGAATTCCGCAAAAACCCAGTAATGCTCCTGAATCATAACGACTGGAGCATGCCGATCGGGCGTTGGGAAAACATCCGGGTTGAAGGCGGCAAGATTCTGGCCGATCCGGTTTTCGACGATCAGGATGTTACCGGTCGCGAGGTGAAGGGGAAAGTGGAGCGCGATTTCATTCGTGCCGCTTCGATCGGCGCCTGGCCACCCGAGGAGGTTAATGACGATCTGACTTTGAAACTTGAAGGGCAGACCGGTCCCACAGTTACCAAATGGACGCTGCGCGAGGCCAGCATTGTTACCATCCCGGCAAACCACAACGCGCTGGTTTTCTACGACCGGCAGACCGGCAAGCCGATTGACCTCACCGATGCCGGGGAGCTGATCCGGCTTTTCGACAATCCCGAATTGAAATTTAATAAAAATAAAATTTTGAAAATGAAAGAATTGACAAAAATTCTGAACCTGGCAGACAACGCAACCGAAAGCGCTGTTGCCGAAGCCGTGCGGCAGGTGATTGCCGACCGCGACCGGCTGAAAGTCGAAAACACCACGCTGAGCGACCGCATTGATGCGGTGAACAAAGCGGAAAAAGAAGCCCGGAAAACGGAAGCCACCGCCCTGGTGGATGCCGCAATCAAGGATGGGCGCTTAGATGCAAAGGCAAAGGAGAGCACCTTGAAGCTTTTCGACGCCGACCACGACAGCGCAAAATCGCTCGTTGAAAATCTGCCAAAAAGACCGAAAGTCACGAAACAGATTGAGCAGTCCGAAGGCGCCGATGCCGTGGAATTGGCCGATTTGCAAAAGAAATCCTGGAGCGAAATTGACAAGGAAAACAAGCTTTCCCTGTTGAAAGAAAAATACCCTGACCTCTACGCGGTCAAGTTTAAGGATCGCTTTGGCGTTGAAGTGAAAAACGATTGAAATTCAGTTTCTGTATTTTCTCCTGGCAACCCCGGCTCCCGGTTTGGGAGCCGGGAACCGGGGAAACAAATTTTTTAAAAACGAAAAAATGAATTGGATAAGAAGAAATGAGGACGGCACGCACGTGGTGCAGAATTTTGCAGTGCCCGCCGGCACAACGTCGGAAACGATCCCCTTCCCGGTGATGCAAAGAACGAAAATCAGCCAGACGGCTTATTTTGAAGAAAACAATTCTGCGGAATCGCTGGAGATTGCGGTAACCGGCGGAAAAACGTTCATTGAACTGACTGACACCGTGGACGATGACCTGACCATTGACCTGGCGGTTGCGCCTAACGTGGGCGCCGGTTCGAAACTCTATCTGAAATTTTCCACCGATGCCACCCAGCGCACGATTACGCTGAATGACGGATTTCCCGGCGGCGGGATTGAAATCAAAAATACCGACGGCGCCGAGGATTTTTTCCTGCAATTTGTGCACAATGGGGAAAACTATGTGCTCACCGCCGCGGGCGGAACCGTGAGCATTCAGAAAACAGTCTATTACAATGTGCAGAAACTCAACATCGAAGCCGGTGAGGTGGAAATTGAAGACCTGGAAAATTACACGCTGGTTGTAATTGAAGACACAGTGAATGATGATCTGGAGGTGAAAGTCAATGTCGCGGGATTGCAGTCCGGCGCTTTGCTGAACATCAGCTTCACGACCGGTGCGGTCTCCAAAACTGTCAGTTTTACCGACGGATTTTATGGAGCGGTTACGCACACCTTCACGGTGGCCGAATCCGTTTTCGCGCAGTTCATTTTCAACGGCGACGACTTTGTGCTCGTCGCAAAATACAATTACACAGAAGCTTAGTAACAAATTTTAAACTTTTATAACAATGAAAAAAATTCTCTTGATTCTCAGTGCGTTGTTATTCAACGTGCTTGTTGGCGGCGCGCTTGCCGCCGCCTCTGGGCTGCCCCCTGTGGCAGTCATCGGCGCAGGTTCTGCGCTTAGTTTGCTTATGCCTTCCATGCCCGGCATAATGCCGATGGCCGTGCAGAAGGAAATCTGGCTGGCCAGTATCGTGGAGGGGTTGTTTGCCGATAACACGTTTATGAGCAAGGCATTCAGCGCCGACGAATTTGTAAATCAGGGGCGCACGGTGCACATCCCCAACGCCGGCATTCCGCGGACTGTTACAATTAACCGCAACTCCTTCCCGGCTACGATCGAGCACCGCACCGACATCGACGTGGATTTCGATTTAGACGAATTCACCACCGCACCGGTGCGCATCCCACATGCCGACACGGTCGAGCTTTCCTATAACAAGCGCGAAAGCGTAATCGGCCAGGATCGCAGGGCGTTATTTGAAGCCGTTGCGAATCACTTTACCTGGTTGTGGGCGCCTGCTTCAACGCAGCATGTGAAAACCACGGGAGGCAATGCGTCAGCACACCTCCCTTCTGCCACCGGAAACCGGAAGAAAGTAAAGGTTGCCGACATCCGGCTAATCATGGATAAGTTCAATCAGGACGATGTGCCGCAGGAAAACAGGTATCTGCTGCTGGATGCGATTATGTACGGGCAACTCCTGGACGCGCTCACTGACAAAGAACTGGTTGCATTTCACAGCCAGGCCGACCCTGCAAACGGGGTGGTTGGCAAGCTGTTAAGCTTTAATGTGATGATGCGCAGCAAGGCGCTCCGTTATGACACTTCTTTTGCAAAGAAGAAATGGACGGATGCGGGCGCAACGACCGACAATGCCGGCGGACTGGCATGGCACATTGACAGCGTAGCCCGCGCTTTGGGCGAAATTGTCATGTTTGGAAATGAAAGCGATCCGCTATTTTATGGGGACATTTACAGCTTCCTGGTACGTGCCGGCGGCACGATTATGCGCGACGACAAAAAGGGCATCATCGCCCTGGTTCAGGACACTTAATTTTTAGAAATTATGGCAGAATTAAGAAGTATCGGATTAACAAGCATCGAATTTGGCGACATTGCCGGGGATGGCGATATGGGACAGAACCTCTCCGCGTTAGGGGTAACCTATCAGGATACCGCCGAGTTAGTGCGCGATGATCCTGAAATTACCGAAATTTATTCGGAAGAAAACGACGAGCCGGAGGAGGTGGTTGAAGTGAAAGGCCCCGCCCGGCTGCGGTTCAGCATCCTGAACATTGACCCCACCACCGCCGTCCGTATTTTAGGCGGCGAAGTCGCCCTGGATGGCTCCTACGAAGCCCCGGTGGCAAAGGAACCGGTGGAGCAGAGCTGCAGGATTATTACCAAAACGGGGTTGCAGATTGATATTCCGCGCGTGAAACTCTACGCAAAGGAAAATTTCCAGTTTCGGAAAAAAGGGGTGTTGCTGATTGACATCGAGGGGCGTATCCTGACCCCGACAAAATCTGGCATTCCGCCGATCAAATGGGCAAACACGAAAAATGATACATAATGCAGAGCGGCTTGCCGCAGAAACGATTCTCGAAAAGGGGGTGAGGGTGAAGCTACCCGCCCCCTTTTTTTTCAGATTGTTTTTCAAAAAAACGATTCATTTCACCTTTCGTCCTTCCCGGTTGGGTACGCTGATGAAAGTGAGCCAGATCGCTTTGAAAAATGAACTGAATATTTTTGAGCTGCGCGATGCGCACTTGCCCGGAGTGCATGAAGCGATTCTGAAACACGCGCCCACACTGGCGCGACTGGTGGCGGTGCTGTGGTTAGACCGGAAGCGGAGGTTCTTCCTGATTCCGTTAATGACCAGATTTTTCTTGTGGAACCTCACCTCCCGGAAAATGGCAGAAATTGTATTTGTGTGCATGCTCTATGCACCGCTTGAGGATTTTACGACTTCTATCAGATTATTCCAGGCGCTGACGACGAGGATCGTTGGGCCGAAGAATCTGAGCCACGGAAAAAAGGGGAGTTAAAAGGCCGCATTGATGGCCTGCATAGCCCCTGGGGAATGATTTGGACGATATGTTTTCAAACAGGCTGGACGGCGGATTATGTGTTGTGGGGAATTGCATGGAAAAATATAGAAATGATGGTGGCGGATGCGCCCCGCTGGGTGGAGGGAGAAACAATGCGGCGCGGGAAACCGATTGAAAATGAAAGCGATTTGGTAACTTTTTTAATGTAGAAAAAAAATGGCAATAGGGCCGGTTGACATAGAATTCGTGCTGAAAGGCGATGTCGATGAAAAAATGAAAAACGTTTCAGGCACGGTGCGCGGCGAAGGGCAGGCGATTGATGAGCAGTTCCGGCGGCTTGCCGGCAGCGGAACCGCCGCCTTTGAAGCCCTGGCAAAGTCAACCCAGATGCAGGCGGTGCAGTTGCAGCGGATCAACAGTCATTTGGATGAAAACGCAAAACATCAGGAACGCTTGAACAAAAAAATGGAGGAGGGGGTTATTTCGCAGCGCGATTACCAGAAAGCCACCGCCGCGCTAACCACCGAACGCACACTGCTGCAGCAGCAGGCCGCCAACTTGGAAAAACACATTTCCAAAGAGATTGAGGGCAACCTCCAAGTTGCCGGCTCCATCAACGACCTTACGCAGCGGTTAAGTAAGCTGCGGGACGAATACCGCAACTTGTCCGACATGGAGCGCAGCGGCGCCATCGGCAAACAGATGCAGCAGGAGATGAAAGACCTGGCAAAGAGCATCGAAGAGGCCGAAAGCGCCAACCTGGGATTTTTAGACACGCTGAAAAACGCACCGGGGCCGCTTGGGCAGACGGTGAGCGGCATTGAACGCATGACCCGCGCCGGGCTGAAATTTATTGCCACTCCGATCGGGGCGGTGATTGCCGCAATTTCCGCCGCGTTGATGGCAGTTACCAGCTGGTTCCGGCGCACCGAAGAGGGACAGAATGCCCTGGCAAAATCTTCCGGTTACTTCAAACAGGTGTTGGATGGTCTCCTGGATGTGGTAGATAAGGTGGGAAAATGGATATATGATGCATTCACCAAACCGAAAACCGCGCTGAAAGACCTGGTTGATTTTCTGAAAGGGCAGGTGATCTACCGGTTTGAAGCCCTGGGAAAAATGGCCTCCGCCATCGGCAAAATGTTCACAAAGGACTGGAAGGAAGGGTTCAACGACATGGCAAATGCCATGCTGCAGTTCCAATTGGGCGTAGACGATGCCGGAAACAAAATTGCTGAATGGGGCGCAAAACAGGTGGAAAACGCCAAAAAACGGGCAGAAATTGAAGATAAATTGTTCAAACTGCGCGTTGAGGAGCGCAAAGTGAATGAAGATATTTCCGCCACGGAGGCGAAAATCGCCGAACTGCGGTTCAAAGGGCGCGATTTTGAACTGCCGGAAGCTGAGCGGCTGGCGGCATTGCGCGAAGCGCAGCAACTCATTGAGCAGAATTATCAAAAGGAAATTGACATCGCCACCCGCCGGCGCGATCTGGTGAAGGAGCAAAAAGAGCTGTCTAACAGCAACGTGGAAGACAACGAAGAAATCAGCCAGCTCACGATCGGCATCAATCAGAAACATGCAGCGATGGCGAATGAGCAGCGGCAGCTCATGCGCGAAATCAAAACGCTCACTAAGCAGGTGGGCGACGCCTCCGTGGAGGGAATTCAGGCGTTGCAGCAGGAATTGGAGCAGTTGCAGAAAAAGATTCTGGACGCCGATTCGGAGCAGCAGAAGATCATCGCCCGGCGGATTATTGAGCTGCAAAAGGAACTCGACCTGCGCATCCAGATTGCAGACGAAAATCTGCGCGCCACCCGCAATGCGATGTATGGCTCCGACATTGTGCCCGAGCGCATGAAGCCGGTTACGCAGAACATTGACGAATCGTTTGCGAAGTCAAAAGAGATTGTGAAGGAAACCACGATTGAGGTGGAGAAATTGCGCCAGAAAATTAAACAGAACGAGGAAAATGTAAAGTCCTGGCTCAAAGCCTGGCACGATGAGAAATTGCAGAAATTTCTGCAAACCTCCCAGCAGATCCTTGGCATTGCCGGGCACATAGTCGATAAATATAAGGAGCAGCTTGGGTTGACCGAAGAGCAAGCGAAGGTGATTGATGATTCGTTACAAATGATGTCGGGCATTGCCGACATCGCTTCCGGTAATGTAGTGGAAGGGGTGGCTAAAATGGTCGATTCCGCCATCAGCATGTTTGTCAAAATCCCGGAAGAGATGAACGTGCGCTTTGAGCAGTTGCAGGAAAACATTGAAAAGGTGCTGCGCAGCATCGACATCGCTTCGCGCTCAATGATAAATCTGGGGAAAAACGATGTGTTGAAGGCTTTGGGCGTAGTGAATCAGCAGTTTCAGCAGGTGGCGAAAAGTGCGCGCGACCTGAACGAAGAGCTTGCCGGGAAAAGTTACGGCCCGCGCCGACCCGGAACTTCGGTTTATTATGAAAACATCCGCCGGGATGTGGCAGATTTGAATGAAGAAATTGAAAAACTGACCGAACACCTGCTGCGCGGCCAGCTTAGTGATAAGCAGCGCATTGCGATTGAAGCGGTGTTGGAAAGTTACAACGCCCTGGTTGCGCAGATTGACCAGATCACCCGCGACCTCACCGGTACCACCGTCGGTGAACTTTCCGACACGCTGGCAAATGCCTTCCTGTTAGGCATTGATGCCGCGGAAAGCTGGGGCAGGGCGGTGGATGACATCATCAAGCGCGTCATCACGCAGCAACTCACCGCCGCCATGATTGCGGGACCGGTGCAGGAAGCAATTGATAAGTTAATCAAAGACACGGACGGCGGACTAACCACCAACGAGGCGGAGCGGTTCAAGGAAACGATTGAAAATCTGGCGGAAAGCGTTGCTCCGGCCTTTGAGCAGGCGCGCCAGGCGTTGGAAAGCATCGGCATCGACATGGGCGGGCAGGCAAGTCCAGCAGGCATGGTGGGCGCAATCCGCGCACTCACCGAAGAAACCGGCGGCATGATCTACGGCCAGCTGATGGGCATCCGGTATGACATCAAGGAAATGATGAGCAGAACCGAGCGGAGCGATGAGGATATTCAGACAAATCTGAGTTACATGGCGGAAATTGCCCGGAACACGCGGCACAACGAAAAGCTAAACAGCATCGACGACCGGCTCCGGGAAATGAATATTTTATTAGCAAACATTTAAAAAGGAGAAAAATGAGTAAACACAAAATTTTGACTTTCACCCCGGTATGGCAACGACCGGAAGTCTTTGAAATCTGCCTGGCCGGACTGGAAAGGCTGAAAAATTACAAACCGGAGAAATTTTACATCCGTCCGTTTTTTATTGTATCGGAATTCCGCGCAGCCCGGATGGTGGAGGAGTACGGTTATGATTATATTTTATGGCAGAACCTGCCGTTGGGCGCAAAGAAAAACGCCGGATTGCGCTATGCCATGGAGAATTATCAGTTTGATTACCTGATGGAAGTGGGCAGCGATGATATTATTGCTAATGATTATCTGGACTTCATTGCGCCGGAACTGGAAAACAAAACGCCGCATTTTGTCGCAAACAAAGTCTGGATGTTTGATGTGGTTCTGGGGAAATCGGCTTATGCCAAAACCGACAAGATCATCGGTGCGGGGCGGTGCATTCACTACGATGCCCTGAAATCTTTTGCCCCGGATTACGAATTGTGGGAGCCGGAAAAAAACCGCGGCCTGGATACCAGTTCCTGGCAACGGCTTCTGCAGACGAATGTCAGTTGCAAGCTGCTGGATACGGAGGATCATTACACCCTGGACATTAAGTCAAACGTGAATATTCACCCGATCCATGCCTTTCATGTGCTCCCGGATAGTTCAGAAATGTTGGCAAATTTTCAGGAATGTGGACAGATTTGGGCGCTGCATGAGCAGCTCCGAGAAACGATATCCCCGGATGCGCTGAAAGAACATAACGCCTGGAATAATTTGCGCGGTGAAGAAAAATTGTTGGTTGAATTTTTACAAAAAATATGACCATTTCGGGAATTGATATTGACATTTTTGGATTGAAGCTGATTAAGCTCCAATCCTGGTACGACCTGCCGGCGCGGAAAAAAATACTGAGCATCCCGGCTTTCGGTGAAAATGATGTAAAATATGAACCGCGCCGCGCACTCGTGCGGCTTTTCGGGAAATATGATGACCTGGACGAACTGGCCGCCGGGGTGAACGCATTTCGTGATCTCCTGGAAAGCGACACGCAACACGACTGCGTGATCGGCGGGCGGAATATCAGTTTCCCCGGCGTGGTGGCCGGTGGTTTTTCCACCACCATCAAAAAAAACACGGTGCAGATTGAGTTGCTAATTACAATTTTGGAGACATGATCTGGAAGCTTGACAATACGGATTTTGCAGACTACCACGTGCGGGTTACCCGCGCGCAGGGGGTGCTCGATATGCCCCGGCTGCGCGATAACAGCCATGATTGGTTAGACGAGGATGGCAGAGATTACTGGGAGGAGCTTGCCGACCTGAAATTTCAGGATCGGGAAATTATTTTGAATTGCTACATTAAAGCCGGTTCGGAAAGCGAATTTCAATCGCGTTTAAAAACGTTTTATAACGCCTTGAAAGCGGAGCAGATGCGGCTGCTTTCTCCGCCATTTGGCGACCCGGTAAATTGCTACCTCGACAAAGAGGTGCTGATTGACCGCCGCACAAAATATGTTACGAAATGGCAATTGGGCGTTTTTGTGCTCCGGTTCACCGTGCCCGGCGACCCGGAAGGGATGCCCGTGGAAATTAAACGGTGGACGGGCAGCGAAACCATCATTCCTGCAGTTGTTTTTACCAACAATTTGCGGGTTAACAAAACGTTGCAAGGCGACATCTACGCCACGCTTTCCTTTGAATCGCCGGAAAAATTGCCACTGAAATATTTCGACTACATTCAGGTCAATTCCAACGGGGTGCACAATGACAACTTCCACCTGGCCACCGAACCTGCTTTCCGAAAGCTCTCCACAAATAAATATGTCTATGACCTCCGCCTGGAGCACCAGAGCGCCTGGCTGGATAGTTCCAATTTCCTAAATCTGAACGAAGAAGCGGAATTCTATCTTCACGCCAATCTGGAGGAGATCATTGACTTGATTATTGACAACCACAACCGCCGCTGGTGGGGAAATTTCGCAAAAGGGAGCATTTTCGCCACCGAACGCCGGTTGCACAAATTCAGCGGCGAAACCTGTCTGGAAGTTCTGCGCCGCATGTGCTCCGAATATCAACTCGAATATGAATTCGAGTACATTCAGGCGGGAAGTTATTCCATCAATGTCAAGGAGCAGGTGGCGAATACCAAAAATATTACGCTCGAATACGGCAAAGGGAAAGGCTTGTATGACCTTTTCCGTGAAAACGCAAACCGCAAGGAAATAGCCACGATCCTCTATGCATTCGGTTCACAGAAAAACCTGAAACCGGGGTACCGGGGGGGCATCGGGCGGCTCAGCTTCGACGGCAATCCGCTGATTGACAACGAAGGACTGCACGACGGCGCCGGGCCGCATGAGAAAACCGTGTTTTTCGAGGACATTTTCCCGCAGCGCACCGGCACGGTCTCCAGTTACACGCAAAAATTCCCGGACGAACTGACCACCGCGGAGAAATACGTTTTCCCCGACGGCATTTTCAAGCTCACCGACAACGGGCTGGATTTCGACATCAACGACTACCTGCTGGGCGGATTGACCGCTAAAATCAAGATGACTACCGGCGACCTGGCGGGGTTTGAATTTGAAATTCAGCGCTACGATGATGACATCCAGTCTATGTTCCTGATTCGCTTCAAGGACGAACGCGGGGAACTATTCCCCAACGATGTACTGAAAATCAAAGCCGGCGACAAATACAAACTCATTGACATCGACCTGCCGGACAGCTATGTGGAGGCCGCCGAAGCAGAACTGGAAGCGGCGGCGCTGGCGGTTCACCAGGATTCCAAAATCCCCGATTTCCCTTACCGGGTGCGGATTGACCCCGCTTTTGTGCGGGATAACGCAGTCGGAGGGTTCGAAATCGGCGACCGCCTGACGGTGGTGGATGCCGATTTTTCCCTGAACAACCTGCTGCGCATTTCGCAACTCATCTATGATGCGCCCCGCCGCACTTACGACTGCCAGCTGGCATCCACCGCCCGGCTCACGCATCGGCAGCAGATGGAACTGCGCATCCGCGCCCTGGAACGTGCGCTTGAATCCACGCAAATTCAGAAACCGGAAAATCAGCGGAAAGATGTGGAGACCACCGCCGAATTGCGCGGGCGGCTACTTTTCCCCGAAAATGACAAGCTGAAAGTGGAGGACATTATGAAGAATAACACCGTCGGCCCCCGTTTTTTGGATTTCGATGCCGGGGTGCCGCAATTCTACCTCAGCGATGCCTTAGTCGAAACAAATGTGGATGATGACGAAGATAAGTTGGTGATTGGCGACGGAACCATCAGCATCACCAACTGGGCGGGGCTGCACAAATACGACATTGCGAAAATGCGCGCAAACAATGAGGTCTATGATCCCACGCGCACGTGGGAAATTGAAGAAACAACTTTCAACCTGCAGAGCAAGGACGGACATTGGCTCTATGCAAAAATTTCCCTGGATGAAAACGAGGATAAGGCGGAAATCCTGGCCATCCCGGAGCACCAGGAGGTGAATTTATTAATCGAAGATAATATCTTAATGTACAAATTAGGGCACATTTCTAAAGGAGAGGAGGGCGGAGCATGAGGTACGCAGCGATGTTATGGGGCAACGTGAAAGCCGGGATCGGGGGGGGGAATGACGGCATCACCCCGCACATTGGCC
>JBBADV010000031.1 GCA_041656295.1 Kiritimatiellales bacterium
TCATCGTTTCCATCCCTCCAGCAACAGGGTGTCATCCTTATGAGTCAACGAAACAATCCGCCCCCCTCTGCGGCCCGTGCTTCGGTGTCTTTTTTTATGAGTCAATTCGGCGGCAGTTTTTTTCTATCACAACAGTTGACAGCGGCGGTCGGGTCATATAATTTCTTCACCTTATTTCTGAACCGGAAAGAGTTGTAGATGAAGACATTTGTAGCAAACGAAAACGATATTCAACGGGAATGGTTCGTAGTGGATGCAATGGATAAGCCGGCGGGGCGTCTGGCCGTGTTCATTGCCGATATTCTTCGCGGCCGCAATAAACCGACCTATACGCCGCACGTTGATACCGGCGCTTTTGTGGTTGTGGTGAACGCCGACAAAGTAAAGCTGACCGGCAACAAAGAGCAGAATAAAATTTATCAGGATTACACCGGCTACAGCAGTGGTTTGAAAGAACGTTCTGCCGCTGTGATCCGGCAGAAAAATCCAACGCGCATTCTCATGCAGGCTGTTGAAGGCATGCTGCCGAATAACCGCCTGATGCGCCGCACGA
Source organism: Kiritimatiellales bacterium (assembly GCA_041656295.1). Taxonomy (NCBI): domain Bacteria; kingdom Pseudomonadati; phylum Kiritimatiellota; class Kiritimatiellia; order Kiritimatiellales; species Kiritimatiellales bacterium. The sequence continues at coordinate 554 of JBBADV010000031.1, forward strand.
TTAAACGCCTGAAAGTTTACGCCGGACCGGTTCATCCGCACGCCGCGCAACAGGTGAAAGTTCTTGAATTTAACGGTTAATGAAGGAGTAGATTGTGGTAGCAGCGAAAAAAACCGATGAATTTGCCGCAACCGGACGGCGCAAAACGTCTGTGGCGCGTGTCCGCCTTGTAAAAGGTTCCGGTACGATTGTCATTAACGGCAAAAATATTAACGAATACTTTGATACAAAAGATATGATTGATACCGTTCGCCGTCCGCTAATTCTTACCGGTCGCGAAGAACAGTATAACGTCACCGTTTCCGTTAGAGGCGGCGGAAAAGTCGGACAGTGCGGTGCGGTCGCTCACGGCGCATCCCGTGCACTTGTAAACGCGGAAGAGGAACTGAAACCGATTTTAAAAAAAGCCGGTATGCTCACCCGCGATGCGCGTATGAAAGAACGCAAAAAACCGGGACAGCCCGGTGCGCGCAAACGCTTCCAGTTCTCAAAACGTTAAGCCGTTTACCGGTTCAAAAGATTTTGTATTTAAACCCCGGAAACTCCCGGGGTTTTTAATTTTCATTTCGTAAACCGCCAAGCCGCCAGGAAGATTTTTAACAGAAGGTCGCAAAGGGCGCGAAGTAAATTTCATTGGTGGAACGGGCGCTCCGCGCACGTTCTAAACGCGCCCGGAGGTCGCGTTCCACCCTTTGTGATCTTCGCGATCTTCTGTTTAAATCTCTTTCCATTAATTTATCCTGTCAAAAATTTCCTGCAGAAATCTTTTGTGCTTTTTTGTGTTCTTTGTGGCGATTAATCCGCGTACATTCCCGAATCGCAGGCAGAGTGTATCGGCCGCTCTTTTGCTTCGGCGAGAGGGAGGAAAGTCCGGACTCCGCAGGGCAGGACGTCCCGTGGTTAACGCGGGAACGCCGGTGCCATATCGCCGGTGATGGAAAGTGCCGCAGAAAATAAACCGCCCGCCCGCACTTTGTGCGGGAAGCACTAAGTTCGAAAGTTTCGGATTTCGTAATTCGGATTTAGAATTTCCCGCTTTGCGGGATGGGTAAGGGTGAAATGGTGGGGTAAGAGCCCACCGCTCCGCTGGTGACAGCGGAGGCAGGGTAAACCCCGTCCGGAGCAAGATCAAATAGGGGACAAGGAGCGGCCCGCTCCGTTTGAGTCCCGGGTAGGATCGCATTAGATAAATGGTCGACTCCGCAAGGAGAACAGAATCCGGCTTACCGCTCTGCTTGCGTTTTTTTCTTAACCGCGAATGAAATATTTCCATTGAACCGCGAAGGAACGCAGAGATCACAAAAATTAGTCATAGTTAAAGCCTGGCTGTAATTTTTTGTATCGCGCTGAAATCGTGAATCGATTTTATTCGCGAACATTCGCGCCTATTCGTGGTTTAAATAATGTTTTGAATCGCCCCATTGATTGAAGCCGATGGTTTCGCCGATCGATTGAATGCGCCGGATTAAATTTTCGCGGCTGGAGGCGGAGTTTTCGTCGAGGCAGGGTTTGTTGTCGTAAAGAGTGTAGGCGGGACGGAATTGTGTTTCGGTGACGTTAGGCATGATGACGTTTGCGCCGCAGAGCAGGCCGAGTTCGCGTCCGTCGTCCTGCAGCGCTTGTAGCGCCGTTGTGGTGGCAATATTGACGTCTTTTAAAACGATGCGCGTAACGGCGATCATTTTCAGTCCGGCGGTAAGGGCCGCGCGGCGCTGTTCACTGTTAAACGCCGGAATTTCTGCGCCGAGCGGCGTATCATGATGCGGAATGAACGGACCCATGCCGACCATATCAATATCCATCTGCTGCATGAAAAGAATATCGTTTGCCAAATCTGCGGCGGTTTGATTGGGCAGCCCGATCATGACACCGGTGCCGACCTGATATCCGGTTTTTCGCAGCAGTTTGAGGCAGTGTTTACGCGCTTCAAAATCGTGATCTGCCGGATGCAGCTGCCGGTACAATTCCGGATTGGTGGTTTCGATACGCAGCAGATACCGGTGCGCGCCGGCGGCGCGCCAGCGCCGGTAGGTTTCCTCGGTCTGTTCACCGAGCGACAGGGTGATGCCGAGCTTGCCTGCGGTCTCTTTGTTCAATCTCCGCAAAATCCGCTCAATCATTTCAATGTAGTTTTTATCCTGCCGTTCACCGGACTGAATGACAGCGGAGCCGTAATCATTTTCAAATGCCCACAATGCTTCGCGGACGATTTCTTCTTCGTCCATTTGAAAACGCCGGACGTTTTGGTTGTCGCGCCGGATTCCGCAGTAATAACAGTTTTTTGTGCAGATGTTGCTGCATTCAATCAGTCCGCGAAAATAGACGGTGCGCCCGACATATTTTATTTTGACGCGATATGCACAATCATAAAGCGCTTGCAGTTCCGCCGGGGTTTGAATTTCCAGCAGCGCGCAGATTTCCGCCGGCGATAATTTTTGATCGCGCTCGGCTTTTTCTAAAATGGATTGAATTGAATTCATGAATGGAGATTTTTTTAGACAGGATAACAGGATTGTCGGAAAAGATTTTTTACAGAAAGAAACGAAGGGAAACAAAGAGTAGACGCGACGCCCTCGTCGCGTTTCACGCACGCAGAGAACGCGACGAGGGCGTCGCGTCTACTTTCTTTTTTCTTTGCTAAGCTCATCCTGTTATCCGGTCAAAAATAAAGGTCACGCGCGCCGGTTTTTATTTGTTCGATGCGTGCCAGGAGCGTGGTCTTCTGGTCGCCGGGAATTTTTGCGAGTTCGCGTTCGATCTGCTGAATTCCGGCGGTGCGGGTTTCCGGCGAGGCGTAATCTTCGAGATATTCAAGAAAGGTTAGCACTGCGTTCGGTGTGCAGAAGCGTTTAACAAATCCCGGCACGGCAAACTCCATGAAGTGTTCGCCGGTACGTCCGAGCCGGTAACAGCCGGTGCAGAAGCTCGGAATGTAATCGGCTTCGCATAGTTCGCGAATGACCTGATCGAGCGGGCGTCCGTCGTTCAAAACAAACTGGCTGCGCTTATCTGAATCCTGTTCCTGTGCATAGGCGCCGACACCGATATTCGAACCGGCGTCGATCTGCGAAACGCCGAGACGGATCACTTCGTTACGGATGGCGACGGGTTCGCGGCAGGTGAGAATGAGCCCGGTATAGGGCACGGCGAGGCGCAGAATGGCAACGAGGCGCTTAAAGTCGGCATCGCTGACAGCGTAGGGCGGCTGATTGCATAATGCAGTGTCGAGCGCCGGCTCGATGCGCGGGAATGAAATGGTGTGCGGTCCGACATTGAACCGCTCTTCAAGATGAATCGTGTGATGCAGCAGCGCCATAATTTCAAACCGCCAGTCGAAAAGTCCGAGCAGTGCACCGAGTCCGATATCGTCGATGCCGGCCTCCTGCGCGCGGTCGAGTCCGTAGAGCCGCCAGAGAAAATCCTTTTTGGGTCCGGACGGATGCATTGCAGCGTACGTTGCCTGATGATAGGTTTCCTGAAAAATCTGATAGGTGCCGATGCCGGCGGATTTCACAACGTGATAACCCTCCACATCAAGCGGCGCGGCATTGATGTTCACGCGCCGGATTTCACCGTTGCCGTGTTTCTGCGCGTACACTTCTTTAACGGTGTCGTGAATAAACTGCGCATCGTATTCGGAATGTTCGCCGTAAACGAGAATCAGCCGTTTATGTCCGCGCGAAACGAGCGCTTCAACTTCGCGGTCGAGTTCCGGCAGGGTCAGGGTTTTGCGCGTTACCGCGGTGTTGGAACACCTGAATCCGCAATATCTGCAGTTGTTGATACATTTATTACCGACATACAGCGGCGCAAAAAGAACAATGCGGTTGCCATACACCTTTTCTTTCAGTTCGCGTGCCGCCGCAAAAATTTCTTCGATCAGCGCCGGATCTTCGGCGTTACTCAGCACCGCCATTTCTTCCGGCTCCAGCCGGTTTTTGGCGAGCGATTTTGCGATGATGTCCCGCACGCGTGCCGGCGCCGGATTTTTTGTCCGTTCCAGCATCGCGAAAATTTCGTTTTCGGGAATGAAGTTTTTTAGATTTGTAGAATCAATTTTCATAGAAGTGTAACCGCCAAGGCGCCAGGAATTTTATTTGGAATAGACAACTCGTTTGATGCCTTGTTTCATTAGTGGAGTATTAAAGTTCAGCAGTAAACCCAGCGAAAGATTTGTTGCTTTCAGATATGAGATTATTTGAGCGGTGTGAACCGGAGAGAGCGTTTCAACAGCTTTCAATTCAAGAATAAGAATTTCATCAATTAAAAAATCTAAACGGTTTTGTCCGACTGGATTTCCTTTGTATGTCAAATTGATTGTTTTTTGACGTTCAAAGGGAATGCTGCGCAATGTTAATTCAATCGCCAGTGCATCTTCATACACAGACTCTAAATAGCCTGGGCCAAGAGTTTTGTGAACTTCGATGCAGGCATCAATAACTGCAGAGGTAAGTTCATCAGCTTTTGGGGATGGTTCGTTCATAATGAGTTCCTTTCATGGCGTCTTGGCGGTTCAATTTAAATGGTTCTAAGACACGGTTGAGAACACCTTGAGTTTTGGAAATGCAGAGACCGTAGTTGGTGATGGGTACTCCGTCGGCGGCGCATCTTTCGATTCGCGAGAGAATTTCGCGCCGGTTGTGCATACAGCCGCCGCACTGCACAACGAGTTTATATTCATTTAAATTCACAGGGAAATCGCGTCCGGCAAATACGTCAATCTGCAGATCGGCGCCGGTATATTCGCGGAGCCAGCGTGGAATTTTTACACGTCCGATGTCATCGTCGGCAGCGTGATGCGTACAGGATTCAGCAATCAGAACGCCATCACCGGATTTCAGATTATCGACAGCCGCCGCACCGGCGGCGAGGGTTGACAGATCGCCTTTCAGCCGCGCAAAGAGAATGGAAAAGGTGGTACAGGGAATTTCCGCCGGCGTTTCGGCGATGATCTGCTTTACAACCTGAGAATCGCAGATGACAATATCCGGCGGCGTTTTCAGCCGGTTCAGCATGTGCGTGTATTCAGTCTCTTTGACGATCAGCGCGCCGGAATTCCCGTCGAGCGCATCGCGAATGGCAGAAACCTGCGGTAGAATCAGACGGCCTTTTGGCGCCTGAGCGTCAATCGGGGCAACGAACAGGGCGAGCCCGCCGTGTGGAATCAGATCGCTGACGAGTGGCGGCGGCTGAATCACTTCGTCGGGACAGACATCCAGCAGGCGGGATTTCAGTTCAGCAAGCACGCGATCACGTTCGGCGGGACGGGTGGAGTCTGCCGAAATAAAATCCGTTGAGACAGAGGCGCCCGGCTGATCACTTTTGTTTGCGATGCAAATGACCGGAATATTTTTTCCGGCCGCGCGCGCTTTAATGGCGGTTTCAAATTTGCCGGTGTTTGTGCCTTCACAGATCAGGAGAATAATATCGGCGCGGTTAAATACCTCCTCCGTTTTCGCCAGCCGTTTCCCTGCCAGTGCGGTGGAATCGTCAATTCCGGCGGTGTCGATGAGTACAACGGGGCCGAACGGCGGAAGTTCCATTGTTTTTTCAACGGTGTCGGTTGTTGTTCCCGGCTGTTCGGAAACGATGGATACCTCCTGTCCGGCGATCAGGTTTAAAAAACTGGATTTTCCGGTGTTTGTCCTGCCGAAGAGCGCGATGTGCAGGCGAAAGCTTTTCGGTGTGATGTTCATGACTGTTTACTGAGCATTGATTTTACGGAAATGCCGGGGAGGGCGCCGAGTTTGCCGGTGAGCATACCGAGATCGTCGGTGGTGGTATCGACGATGAGGGTAATGGCGGAGCAGTTGCGTTTCTCGTACGGCACTCCCATGCGCGCGATGATGATGTCGCCGAACTCTCCAAGCAGTTCATTGACTGCTGCCGCATTTATCTGCCGCTCTTCGATGATGATTCCAATGAAGCCGAGCCGTTTATTCATAGTCATTAGTTCGCCGTTATTTAGTTCCTGGTTCACGGTTCAGGGTTGATATTGAAAAACTCTGAACTCTGATTTTTTTACTCGCATAAAAAAAAGCGCTCCGCCGCAATCTGCGGCGGAGCGGGAGACGGCTGGCAGCTACGCAAACCGTTTTTCCTAAATACGCTGTTCGCCTTGGGTCAGGGCTAAACCCCTTGCCGCAGAAAACTGAGAATAAGATACATCAGTTTTTATCGTTTGTATACTTTTCGTTCCTGATAATGTGTATGTAAAAGTTCGTGAGCCTTGTGCCCCAACGGCTTGCCAAGAAAATCAGCATAGATTTTTTTGATCATCGGGTTGTGGTGTGAGCACCGCTGGACAGATTTTTCGTCATCCGTGTAGATGCCGGCTGTCCGCTTTTTACGGATTTCGTCGGTTGCACCATGCGGCTGACCGCCCCCGCCGACGCATCCGCCGCGGCATGCCATGACTTCAATGAAGTGGAACGGGGGTTCCTTACCCGCTTTTTGTGTGTCGCGAATATGATTCAGAACCGCTTCAACGTTACCCATTTGGTGTGCGACCGCGATGCGGACTTTTGTGCCTTTGATATCAATCTCGGCGGCTTTAACTCCTTCGAGTCCGCGTACTTCCTGAAATTCAACATTTTTCAGGTCTTCCTTGGTGATCAGGAAGTAGGCTGTACGCAGCGCAGCTTCCATCACGCCGCCGGTTACGCCGAAGATGGTTCCGGCACCGGAATATTCTCCGAGCAGGTTATCCGCTTCGCTTTCCGGCAGATTACGGAAATCGATGCCGGCCTGTTTGAGCATGCGGGCAAGCTCGCGGGTGGTGATGGAGAGATCGACGTCCTGACTGCCGGACGAAGTCATGGTTTCACTGCGGGAAATTTCGAACTTCTTGGCTGTGCAGGGCATGATAGAAACGACAAACATATCTTCCGGTTTTACACCGGCTTTTTCGGCATAGTAGGTTTTTGCCATCGCGCCGAGCATCTGCTGCGGCGATTTTGCCGTAGAAAAATTCGGAATAAAATCCGGTGCATATTTTTCCATATAGTCGGTCCATGCCGGACAGCAGGAGGTAATTTGCGGCAGAACTCCGCCTTCGGTGAAACGTTTCACAAACTCGGCGCCTTCCTCCATAATAGTCAGGTCGGCTGAGAAGCTTGTATCGAACACGGCGTTAAAACCAAGGCGGCGCAGTGCGGTGTAGAGCTGGCCGGTGAGCAGCGCGCCGGGTTCATAACCGAACGCTTCGCCGATGGCAACGCGCACCGCCGGTGCAATCTGAACTACGCAGTGCTTATTGCTGATCAATTCACGCCAGACGGTACTTGTTTGGTCGTTTTCGTAGATTGCGCCAACCGGACAATGCGCGGAGCACTGCCCGCACTTGATACACGGACTTTCGTTGAGAGTCACATCTGCGGTCGGGGCAATACGCATGTTTTCGCCGCGTCCGATAAATTCGAGAGCCCAGACGTTTTGCATGTCCTGACAGACCTTTACGCAGCGTCCACAGGAGATACACTTTTCCGGATTTAAAACAATCGAGCCGGTAGAATTATCAATCGGCAGATCGCGCAGGCGCTTCTCAAACGGCACCTCACGGATACCGAACTCTGCGGCGAGTGTCTGGAGCTCGCAGTTTCCGTTGCGTCCGCACTGCAGACAGTCATTCGGATGCGTGGAAAGGATCAGCTCAAGCACAGTCCGGCGCACTTTCACGATTTCAGCATCGTGCGTGGTTACTTTCATGCCGGGGCTGACCGCCGTTGCGCAGGCGCGCAGCATTTTCGGCGAACCTGCCACTTTGACGACACAGATACCGCACGCCGCCCAGGCTTCCAGATCGCTGTGATAGCAGAGTTTCGGGATTCGCACACCAACCTGTTTGGCGGCTTCGAGAATGGTGGTTCCCGGTTTGACTGAAACCGGCATCCCGTTAATTTCAAGTTCGAGCATATTCATTCATGTTCTCCAAATTACCGTTTTACGATGGCATCGAATTTACAGGCGGTGTAACACTGTCCGCATTTAATACATTTTGCCGGATCGATCACATGCGGCTTTTTCACTTCGCCGGCGATGCATGACACCGGACAAACACGTGCACAGGCGGTGCAGCCGACGCATTTGTCAGCGATGATCGTGTACGTCAGCATTTCTTTACATTTTCCGGCAGGGCATTTTTTGTCGAAGATATGCGCGCGGTATTCCTCTGCAAAGTACTTCATGGTCGACATCACCGGATTCGGCGCTGTCTGACCGAGTCCGCAGAGGGATGCTTTGCGCATGGCGTGGCCGATTTCATTCAGCTTATCCAGATCTTCCGGCTCGCCGTTGCCTTTAGAAATCCGGTCAAGGATGTTATAGCAGGTACGTCCGCCGACGCGGCACGGGGCGCATTTGCCGCACGATTCATCGACGGTAAACTCGAGATAAAACTTCGTCACATCGACCATGCAATCATCTTCGTCCATCACGATCATACCGCCGGAACCCATCATGGATCCGATCTCCTGCAGTGTTTCGTAATCGATCGGCGTATCGATAAACTCCGGCGTGATACATCCGCCGGACGGACCGCCGGTCTGCGCAGCTTTGAACTTTTTACCGTTCGGAATTCCGCCGCCGATATCATAGATGATATCACGCAGCGTGGTGCCCATCGGAACTTCAATCAGACCGGAGTTATTGATTTTTCCGGTGAGCGCAAACACTTTTGTTCCTTTGGATGTCGCTGTGCCGATGCTGTTGAACCATTGGCTGCCCTTCAGCAGAATCACCGGAATATTGGCATAGGTTTCAACATTGTTGATCACCGTCGGTTTGCCCCACAGACCTTTTACAGCCGGGAAGGGCGGGCGCGGAATCGGCATGCCGCGGTTCCCTTCGATCGACGCAAGCAGTGCGGTTTCTTCACCGCAAACAAACGCGCCGGCACCGAGCCGCAGTTCGATATGGAATGAAAAATCGGTGCCGAGAATGGCGTCACCAAGCAGTCCGAGTTCTGTTGACTGTTTAATCGCATTGTTCAAACGCTCAATCGCCAGCGGATATTCGGCGCGGATGTAAATGAAACCTTTATTGGCGCCAACGGTATAGCCGGCAATCGTCATTGCTTCCAGAATGGAGTGGGGGTCGCCCTCAAGTACACTGCGGTCCATATATGCGCCGGGATCGCCTTCATCGGCATTACATACAATGTATTTTTGATCAGCCGGCGTATCTTTCGTGAACTGCCATTTGCGCCCGGTCGGGAACCCGGCGCCGCCGCGGCCGCGCAAGCCAGAATCGCTGATTTCTTTCAAAACGTCGTCCGGCGTCATTTCGAACAGTGCTTTTTCCAGTGCGGCATACCCGTCGCGGGCGATATACTCTTCGATAATTTCCGGATTAATGACGGCGCAGTTACGCAGTACAACGCGAAGCTGTTTGCGGTAAAAACTGATTTCGCCGGCGCGCGGATCCCCTTGCGGCTTATCCTCTTTATAAACCAGACGCTCAACCTGGCGGCCTTTAATGATGTGCTCGTGAACAATCTCTTTTGCATCTTCCGGTCCCACTTTCACATAAAACGTTTCGTCCGGCAGGATCTTGACAATCGGTCCCTGTTCACAGAAGCCGAAACAGCCGGTTTTTACCAGCTGTGCTTCGGCGTTGGCGCCGGTTTCTTTCAGCAGTTTCGCAAGCTCTTCGTAGAGCGCCTTGCCCTTGTTCGATTCGCACGCGGTGCCCGCGCACACCAGGATGTAGTTTTTATATGCCATGATTATTTCGTCCCGTTAATAATGTCGATCGAAGGTTTATCAAAAATATGATCGCTGACGAGCGTGCCGGCCCGGATGTGCTCATTGATGATTCGCCGCGCCGTTTTTTCATCCACGTTGCCGTACACCACGGTCGGCATGCCGTTGACAATAACCTCTACCGTCGGCTCAGAAAAGCAGAGTCCCATGCATCCGGTTTGACGAACAGTGATGTCGGCAACACCCTCTTTATTCATTTCGTCAAGTACTGCATCAAACACCGCTTTTGCACCGGCGGCGATTCCGCATGTGCCCATTCCGATGATAATCTCGCCGCGCTTATCTTCCTCATTGCGCTGTGCCATGCTTTTCTTTTTCTCATCGCGCAGTTTGCGCAAATCATCCAGTGTCAGTTTTGCCATACTCCTCTTCCTTTCACTTTGAAAACAGTTCCGGTTTTTCAACCGCATTATTCCGTACAAAACTCTCTTTTTTTGTTAATTCCTCTTCATGCGAAGCAATGTAGGTTTTTAAGAGATTTAAATTCCCGGCGGTTTGCAGTCCACCCATTGCTTCATCCAGCTCAAGACGGGAGAGCGAATAGGATTTACCGGCAACCTCACGGTGAATTTTCAATTCACCGGAATTCATGCCCGACAGCATCATTGCCGCCGCGCCGGAAAAATCGCCGAACGGCGGCAGATCCACATGCTGCGCCTGTGCACGAAAATAGACAGCTGTTCCAGTACCGGCTTCCGACTCCATCGCGGCGCTGCCGCCGGAGGCCTCAGCCGTCTGAAATAAAAACGGCAGGCCGAGCCCGACCTTGCGATGCGGATGCTTGCGTCCGTCGCTGTAAAACGGATCAATCGCTTTCGCCTGTGTTTCGCTGTTCATTCCTCTGCCGTTATCTTTTACCTCAAACTCCATCATCTCCGCATCTTCACGGACAGTCAGTTCAATTTCTGAGGCATCCGCTTCAACAGAATTCTGTACAATATCTGTTATTAGATCGCAAAGTGTTGCGTGCATACCATTTACAATTGTTGATTTCCGACTGCCAGTTTTCATGCATCACGGAATACACAGAATACACTGAACTTATTTTTGTGAATCTTTGTGTTTTTCGTGGTTAAATTTCTTGCTGCGTTTTCTGTGTATTCCGTGGTTAAAAATCAGTTCTTAAAACGGTCGATAATCTTCTTTAATTGTGTCGTTTTAAGATTACCGAATACCTCGCCGTTTACCGTCATCACCGGTGCAAGGCCGCAGCAGCCGATACACCGTACCGCTTCCATCGAAAACTCACCGTCCGGCGTCACGGTGTTCAATCCGACACCGAGAATGCGCTCCAGCTCCAGAATCAAATCTTCGCCGCCTTTAAGATAGCAGGCGGTTCCCATACATACGGCAATCCGGTTGCGGCCCGGCTTGGTCAGTTTGAACAGATGATAAAACGTAATCACGCCATAAATTTTTGCCACCGGAATATCCAGCATATCAGCAACCTGAAACGCGATTTTGCGCGGGATATATCCGAAATGCTCCTGCACCTGGTGCAGAACCATAATCAGGTTTCCCTCTTTGTTTTTCCACTCATTGATGAAGTTCACCAGCTCCGCCGGCAATTTATTTTCTGCCATGATTTCCTCCAAAATTGAAAGCCGACAAGAATACTGTTCTATGAATTTTCATCAAATTAATTGTGAAATAACCATCTCTTTGTATTAAATATAGATAATAATAATCACATTAAAAATTATTAGACACAGTATATATGTCATAAAAATAACAAAAATAACGATGTGAATAAGATAAATCCTAAAAATATTTTCGATTTAATTTGACGATAAGACTGCACTCTTATCTGAAATTATCGTTCGTATAACCTCACGCGGTACGCTGGTTGAGATCAGTCGTCCTTATATATTCTCCGGTGTGTTATCTTTGAGTTGCTTGCGATGACACTGCGGTTGTTGAAGGGGCTCACCGGGGCATTCACGTTCATCAGTGCGATGCCTGAACTCGGTCAGATCGGTAATAATCAGGCCGCGGCGCTGGCCGGATTAGCGCCGCAAAATCGTGACAGCGGAGAGTTCCGCGGCCAGCGTCATATCCATGGCGGTCGCGCAGAAGTGCGGCGCGCACTCTACATGTGTGCCATGAGTGCGCGGCGCAGCAATCCGATCCTGAAAGAGTTTTATAAACAGCTTATCGCCAATGGAAAGAAGAAGAAAGTAGCGCTCATTGCAGTGGCACGCAAATTAATCGTACCGGTGAACCGGCTGCTTGCAGACCCCGGGTTCCAGCTCTCATAACTTTTTCAACAAACACTGTTGCCATAAGGTTGCGATTTTTTCAGCCCAACCGTTCATGTGGCGCTTTTCTATTCAATGCATTACCGCAGAGTTCTTTCTTATTTCGCTTGGAGTTTGGTTTGTTTGTAATTTTAACATTTTAATGAGATGTTGCGGACTGGAAAACCCCGTATCGGTAGCAATCACTTTAATAGGGAGATTGGTTGTGCGGAGAAGTCCAATTGTTGCATACAGCCGGATATTGAGCTGGAGCTTCATCGGAGTAATTCCATATTTTTCCTTAAATGCTCTGGAGAGGTAATTCGCAGAAAGTCCAACAGCCTTTGCCAAAGATGTCAATGTGAGAAGTCCGGCGGTGTCCGCTTTTATTAAATGATGTGCACGAACAAGAGCGTCAGGCGCATTCGTCCTGTCTGTAATAGCCAGATGATCTTCCAGCAGTGATAAAAGTTGCGTTAATCCATGCTGCAGACGAAAGGGCCTTTCTTCTCCGATACATCCGTGGGCAATATCATTAAATGCGTGGACAATCGCGCTATGAAGAATTTCAGGAATATCCCATCCGGTTACTGGCACTTTGCAGCGTCTGCCGAACCAGGCATTTAATACGTCTTCCCACGGGCGAGTGCAAATTTTCCCGTTCTGATCTCTCAATTCGAAAACCACCTCATTTCGAGTGGTCGTTTCGTCAGGAAGACCGTCAAAAGAGTGCGGTTCATCCGGTCCGACTAAAAGTATCATTCCTTTTTTTACCGGCAGCGTTAAGTTATTCAGGAGAATTGAACCGCTGCCATTTTGAAAAAAAACAAAATAGTAGAATGATTTCGCACAGATGATTCGCTGCCGGCGCTGATGCGCTGAAGGATAAGTCACTTTACGATTTATCGCTGAGCGAAGAATAACCGGAAAATACCATGTTTGATCCAGCATAACTCCCGGCCATGCAGGTACTGTGTTAGGAGCGGAATTAATTAATAAAGAACCACCGGAGACAAATTGAATTTTCATAGTATAAATATGATACAACAATAAAAATTTATATCAAATCAAATGTCAATTAGATGAGAATTTTAGCTGATAAACGATAAAAGTAAAAAAATGTACGATCTTTCGAATAAGTTCATAGGATAATTTTTACACATAAAATATATTTTTGCCACCTGAAAAAAATTGCGTAATTTTCAAAAATTGTCACAGTCCGAATCCAGAATAAGCTGGCCGGCATGGGACGGATTAAACCGGATAAGACATAACCGCCGGAAATACCGGCAGAAAGGATAAAGGAATGAAAAAAATAATCCATATAATAGCGGCAGTCATGTCATTCGTACATTGTTATGTAACTGCAGATGCTGTTTCTATATTTTCATATGGTCCCAATAACTATGTTGGTAGCGGAAGAAATTTACTTGATGAAAATGGAGCAGCTGTAACTGTTTCAACGACAGCTCGGACGTATTCTGAGACACAAAAGCTTTCGCCGGATTATCCAGGCCCTGTGTTTTTCGGCGGATGGGAGCCATCGGCAGCGCTTTCATCTGCTAATGGTTCCTGCCAAATACAAAATGATACGGCCAGTGGAAACAATCTCGATCCGATTATGTTTCGTTTTGTGAATCAAAGCGGTGCGTCTCAAACCGCATCAATATTACTTACATCAAAATTATCAGAAGCAGTTTCTTTTGAACATCTGGACAGTTTTTCCTTTTCTGCTCGTCGAAGCAGTCTTACATCATACGCCAGGGCTGTTATAAAAATCGGTGATAATTACTATATCAGTGCAACATCAACAATAATTCCTGTTGATTATCCCGCGGCACCTGTATCTATAGATATTACAAACTGGATTGCATATGATCCGTTAACATCAATTGCAGATATAAGTGGTACAGCGGTAGCATTGAATGCTGATGATAAAGTGGGCTGGGTCGGGTTTCA
>JBBADV010000032.1 GCA_041656295.1 Kiritimatiellales bacterium
TTGGCAATAACGCCGTCATCCATCCCGGACTATTTACCATTTCTCAACTGATCCTGCAGAAAGCGGCAGACACCACTTTCGGAAAAGCCGGCGCCGAATGGTACCGCCGGAATGAGGATTTTACGAGGCAATTTAAAGAAAACATCAACATTTTTGCGGCGTTCAAAAATCACGAGCAGACCAAGAAGATTGTGGGACTGCTCACCCGCGAAGATGGCTCCCTGCGCGGCTACCAGGAGTTTGAAGAGCTGGCGCTCAAAATCTCCGAAAAATACAACGTGGCGCATCTCCAGACCGAATACAACACCGCGGTGCGCAGCGCGCGCATGGCGGTTAACTGGAAGAAATTTCAGGAATCAAAACACCTCTATCCCAACCTCGAATACACCCCCAGCCGGTCGGCGCATCCGCGCGATTCGCACAAAAAGCTCTGGGGAAAAGTGTTTGCAATGGATGATCCCATTTGGGAAAAAATCATGCCGCCCTCCGAGTGGAATTGTATGTGCGGCATCCGGCAGACCGATGAGCCGGTGAGCGAAATCCCGGCGGATTTCGAGTGGCCGGTGGTTGATCCGGCATTGGCGATAAATCCGGGCGAAACTGCAAGTTTCGTAAAGCTGGAAGAAACGGGCTACTATCAGTCCGCCGATCCGGCAGACAAGGCAACCATTTTAATTTTTGCACAAAATCAAAAAAAATGACATTGGACGAACTTTCAGATTATTTCGACCAGCTGGCCAACGAGATTGGGGAAGCGATGCAAAAAGACATCCCCATCATTGTGGGGGTGGAGGCGGTGAATTTTTTCAAGCAGGGGTTTGAGGATGAGGGGTTCACCGACAAATCGTTTGAACGCTGGGCGGAGGTGAAGCGGCGCATGGGCCAGGGAAAAGGGGCGGATGCGGTGCGTAAAATCCTCACCGGGCGCACCGGAAATCTGAAAGATAGCATTGATTATGACGTGGAGCCGTGGAAGGTGATCGTTTATGCCAACCCGCAAAACGTAGGCGCGGGCGAGAATTACGCCGCAACCCACAACTTTGGCGGCGTGGTGAATGGCGTATTCGTGCCGCAACGGCAGTTCATCGGTCATTCCGAACAACTGAATGATAAAATAAAGGAGAAAATTGAAAATTATTTGAATCAAAAAATTTCGCAACATGAATAAAGAGGTTATTTCACAAATATTCGCCCGGCTGGAAGCGGAGGCGGAAAGCTTGAATTGGATAGATATCGACACCGGCCAGCTTGACCTGCTGAACCAGCGCCCCCCGGTGGCATTCCCCGCTTGCCTGGTGGACATCTCCTATCCGCAATGCGAAGAGGTGGGCGGCGGCGCGCAGATTGTTACCGCAAATGTTGCGCTGCGCCTGGCATTCGATTTCACCGGCGCAACGAACCTCCACTCGCCGGTGCGCGAAACCTCGCTGGCTTTTCTGGAGGTGCTTGAACAGGTGCATGAAGCGTTGCAGGGCTGGAGTTCGGACGCGCTCAGCATCTTCTCGCGCCTGAGCGCGGCGCCTGAGCGCCGCCGCGACGGACTGAAAGTTTACCGGGTGCTCTACCAGACCACCTTCCAGGAGACCACCGGCTGAATCCCTGCCGGTTTTCACATTATAAATATTTTCTATCTCTCATAAAAATCCGTTATTAAAATAATGGAAAATAGTTGTTGTTTTGTTTGGAAATACATCATATTTGATTTATCTTTACAGTATCAAAACAACAGTTATTAATATTTAAAAATTAGAGACATGAAAAAGGTGAAGGTTTTTAGAGTAAAATACAGGTTCTGGGTTCCTGGCAACATGAACGACGGCAGTCAAGGCCGTTATGAATATGGGAATGAATTAACAACCGAAAGGTTGTTGAAAGAATTCAGCCCGGAAACTGAAATTTTGGAAAAATCAGAAGCTTCTTTTGAGGATAAAGAAGCTTACGCAAACCTGATCACAAATCTCGCAGGCACTGAATGCGATATTTGGACCCCGGAAGAGCACTCTTGGGCACAAGAGAATGTGCCTGAAGATTATTAATCTTCCTGCCGGAGCTGCACGGCATTCCCCGATACAGCAGCTAAGTGAAAATCGGGAAAACTCAAAAAAATTTTTATCAATTAAAAAATAGAGACATGAAAACGTACACATTTTTCAAAAAGAGTAAAAGAAGCCAAATTTTCATTGAAGATGAAAATGGCAATTTCTTCCGGTCGGCAAAGGATTACAGCGACAGCAGCATCATTCCCGTTACCGCGGAAGAGGCCGGTACCTTCCGCCGGATCACCTGGACCATCCAGGCAGAAACCATTGAAGATGCCCGCTACAAGTGGGTGGGTGAGCAGATTGCTGCCCGAAATGAGGCAAACGAAGCCAAAGCCGTGTTGGAAAACCAGCAGGCCGAAAAACGTGCCGCACTCCTTAAAATGGCAGTAATCCCTACCACCATCGAGAACCTGAGCCTGGTGCTGGAACATTTGAACACGCAGAACTGGGGCACCTGGAATCTGCCGCAGATGACTATTGGTTACTCCGCGCATCAGTACGATTGCGACGGAAAACAGATCAGTACCATCACCCTCGATCGTCCGATTGAATTTTGCGGGCGCATGGAAACCCGGTTCAAATCCGGTTCAAAAAGAGGACATCTTGAAAAGTACAACTGCATTTAGGATCGCGCCATGAAAAACACAACCATCAGCAACGAACCGTGGAAGCGGCTCGTTGCTTCATTAGCTGAGCGCGCCCGCGAAAAGGGGATGACTCAGCAGGAGATTGCCCGGAATACCGGTTATTTTCAGCAGAATATTTCCCGGTTTTTCCAGATGACCCACGCGCCGCGGTTGGATGTTTTCCTGACAATCAGCAAAGCGATCGGCGTGCATTTTCACTCAACCGACGATCCGGCGTAACTTTGCAGTGAGTAACTTTTTTGTTACAAAAATAAATTGAAAATAAGTTGCAAATCCATTTTAATTGTTTATTTTTATCCCGGTTTCACCATCCAGCCGCGCCGGAATTGAAACAACGTAGTTTTTAGGCGCGCACTCTTAATCGCACCATGCGGCTGGAGAAACCAAAAACCCTGCATTTTTTGCAGGGTTTTTTGTTTCAATTAGGGTTCAGCTGCCAGATTCCGGTCAGTGTAATCAATCTTTTTTTTGAGCGCTTCCAACCGCGCTTTCAAGGCGCCGTTTTCTGCGGCAAGCGCAATAAGCTGCTGATCCTTTTCGCGCATCAGCAGCGCAAAGATGTTCTCTTCGGCGGTCAGCTTTTTGGGTTTTTTCTGCTCAATTTCCCCTTCGCCGGTCAGCAGCCAGTCGGCGTTCACATTTCTGAACCGCAAAAGGATTAATTGCAACATTTCTGAGTCCGGGCGGTTGCGGTTCTTTACGATATTCGACATCCGGGAGGTGGAAATGCCAATCTGCTCCGCAAATTGATTTTGTCCAAATCCCAGATATTCAAAGAGTTGCCTCACGCGATGATTTATTTCATATTTTTCCATGTTTTTTATAAAGAAATGTTTGCAAATTTCAACAAATGTTTGTATGTTTGTCGAAGATTTCAAACAAAACTACGTTAAAAAATGGATAAAAATCAAGTTTTAGAGAAAAAAAAGCACGGAGATCTCAAACAGGCGGGCTCAATCTTAGGTATTTCAGAGCAAAACGCCTACGCTGCGCTCAACCGCGTAGGCTCCAAACACCACGAAAACGTCGTGAAAACGCTGTCGCGCATCATTCGCATGCGCGAGGAGTTGAAAAAGGAAATTGCCGGTTGAAAATATGCTGTGGCTTAACAACATACTCTGCCTGGAGGTTAACAGCGACTTGATTGCGCCGGGAATCCTGAGCCGGCACAATTACGACAAAATGGTCAGCCGCAATCAGGTGCACGTAGTGCGCCGCGGCTGCCGGAACACCACCGCGCTGGTTGCCTGGGATTCGCTGCCTGGCCGGTTCCAGCGGCAGGTGGCAGAACGGATAGGCGGCAATCCCGCCGAACTGGTAAAAAAAGACATAAAACAGAAGATTATGCCCGATTTCAAAGCGTTTGAGTTTTTTTCAAACTACAAGTACCCCGACGGCAGCGCCATTCCGGTGGAGCGCCAGGACAACATCCTGCTCTGGTCTAATAACGCCGCATTGCTCAACACGTTGCGGCAGGAGTGGGAGAGCCATGTTCGCGCACGGGCGGCGCATGGCCGCCGTCCCATGATCACCGATTTTTTTCGCAACGCGGTGGAGCTGGTCAAAAACCCGGATGTGAAGCAGGAATTTCCGCACAACCTCCCGGAGAATCCGCGCCGGTTGCGGGAAAAACTTGAAAATTACATACGCGACGGCTACGAAAGCCTCGTGAAAAATTACGCGGGCAATTCCAATGCCCGCAAAGTTACCTCCAACATCGAGCGCCTGATCCTGGCGTTGTATGCGATGCCCAACAAGCCATTTATGGCGACGGTTTACGAACTTTACACGCTGTTCCTGAGCGGCGACCAGGCGATCATCGACCAGGGCACCGGCGAAATTTTTGCACCGTCGGATTTTCGTCAAAAAAACGGCAAACCCATTGAGCTTTCCGAGAGCACGATTAGCAATTATGTTAACAAACCCTCCAACCGGGTGTTGGTTGACCGGCTGCGGAACGATGCCAAATTCTTTAACGACAAACACAGCCCGCACCACCACCGCCAGGGCCCCGAATTCAGCCTTTCAAAAATCTCCATGGACGACCGCGACATTCCAAACAGCAATGTCAAAGCGTATTATGCTTATGATATCACCAGCGGCGCAATTATCGGAAAAAGCTACACCGAAAGTCCTTCCGTGGAGTGGGTGATGAACTGCATCCGCGACATGTTTGCATACCTTGACCGCAACGGGATGCCCATCCCGCTGGAGGTGGAGGTAGAAACTTTCTTAATGAACCGGCTGAAAGACACGGTGCTCAAAGAGGGCAGCCTGTTCAAATTCATCCGTTGGTGTAATCCGGGAAATTCGCAGGAAAAATGGGCGGAGACCGGCAACCGGTTGAAAAAACTGGGCGTTGAAAAGAATTTGCAGGAGGGGATTGGCCGCTTCTATGCCAAACTGGAAGCCAATCGTCCGAAACAGGTCATGGAGTGGGACGACGAGGGGCGCCGGGTGAAAGACCGGACGCGCAGCTTCCACCAGGCGGTGGCGGATGACCTGCTGAGTATTGAAAAATATAACAACCAGGTACCGCGCAGCCATCAGCGTTATGCTGGCAAAACACGGCTTGAAATTCTGCGCGAAAACGTGAACCCGGAGTGCATCCAGCCCAACCCGGCGCTCATTGCCAGGCAGGTGGGATTCCGCACCGAAACCAGCATCATGCGTAGCCAGTACGTTACGGTGCAATATGAAAAATATGCGCTGCCCTCCCCGGCAATCCTGGAAAAACTGCTGCCAAACAATTACAGCGTGGAGGCCTACTATCTGCCCGACCACGACGGCAACATCGAGCGCGTATTCCTTTACCAGCGCGACCGCTTTATCTGCGAGTGCGAAAAGCTGGAAAAATACAACACCGCCCGCGCCGAGCGCACCGACAGCGACCTGGATGCTTACACCAACCAGGCGAAATATGTGTCAAAATTCCGCAATATGGTAAAAGAGGGCAAAAACAAGCTGCCAAAATTGCAGGTAATTGAAAATGAACCGCTCAACGGGCACGACCTGAACGTGGAGGTCTATCTGCCAAGAGAGGAGGACGCCCGCGATTTTGACCTCGACTACAATTTTGAAAATGACCCTTTAGAATCTTTTTAATTAAAATTAATTGATATGTTAACAAAAGAACAGAAACTGAAAGTCATCGCTGCCATTCATGCGCAGCAGAAAAATTTTTCCAGCCGGAAAAAACACGCCGTCGCCCTGGGCATTTCGCCCGCGCAACTCACGCGCATTCTCCGCGCCGAACCCGAAACCGAGGGCGTGATCGGCGAAGCCCGCTGGGTGAGCATCGCCCGAAAATATGATGTGCAGTTAGTGGACGAATTCAAAATGCACACGGCAAAAACCGAGGTTTTTAAATTCGTGTGGGCGCAATTGAAGTTTGCCCAGGAAAACAGCGTAAGCGGCATCCTCTGCGACCGCGCCGACATCGGAAAAACACACACCGCAATGATGTACGCGCGCGAAAACCGGAATGTCGCGTACGTGGACTGTGGCCGGCACAAGACCAAAACCGCTTTTATCCGCGCCATTGCGCGGGAATTCGGACTGACACACACCGGCCTCTATTCTGAAATCTTTGAGGATGTGGTCTATTACCTCAACACCACCACCGTGCGCCCGCTGATCATCCTTGACGAATTCGGAGACCTGAGCTACCCCACGTATTTGGAGTTCAAAGCCCTGTGGAATGCGACCGACAAGCATTGCGGTTTTTACGCGATGGGCGCGGACGGGCTGGCCACCAAGCTCAACCGGAATATCGAATACAAAAAGGTGGGGTTCGCTGAAATCTTCTCCCGCCTGGGAAACAAGTACCAGCGCATCACCCCCTATCCAGAGCAGGAATTCATTCAGTTTCAGCGCAAACAGATCGCTGAAATCGGTCTGGCAAATGCCTGTCAGGATGTGCAACGACTGCATGCCAAAACAAACATGAGCCTGCGCCGCATCCCGATCATGTTGTCTTTAGAACGAAAAACCGCCCAACATGGAAATTAAGCTGAAAAGACCCATCACCGTTACTGACCTTTATCGCCGGCGCATGGAGGTGTTGGACTTCACCGGCAGGTTTCACGATCTCACCGGAAAACCGGAGGTTCGCGGAAGCTGGCTGATCTGGGGCCGGAGCGGGGAAGGGAAAACGCACTTTGCGCTGCAGCTGGCGCGCTACCTGACCGATTTTGGCCGGGTGCTCTACAATTCCCTCGAAGAGGGCGCCAGCGCATCCATCCGCGAAGGTTTCCGACGCGTGGAAATGGAAGCGGTAAACAACAGGATTCACCTGCTCGATCAGGAACCGGTGAATCTGCTGCGATACCGCCTGCGGATGCGCAATTCCGCCAGTTTCATTTTCATAGATTCCATCCAATACACCTTCATGGAGGTGGCAGAATACAAGGAGATGCTGAAAGAATTTCCCGATAAGCTGTTCATTTT
Organism: Kiritimatiellales bacterium; assembly: GCA_041656295.1. Taxonomy (NCBI): domain Bacteria; kingdom Pseudomonadati; phylum Kiritimatiellota; class Kiritimatiellia; order Kiritimatiellales; species Kiritimatiellales bacterium. The sequence goes on from JBBADV010000032.1 coordinate 7,139, forward strand.
CACCAGCCACGCCAAGGGGAAGGAGCCAAAGGGCGCCCTGGCGGAATCGGTCTGGTTTGATGCCAACGTAAAAATCTGGGTAGAGGGGTACCGGGCTTTTGCCATGAGCCGTTACGGCGGCGGAACGCCCTTCGATATCTGGCCGGAAATGGCCGCCCTATACTGGGCAGACACTAACAAAAACAACGAGTAATGAAAACAATTGCAAAAAAAGACCTGATCCGTATTTTTCACGCCAAATTGGCAAAAGCCGGGCAAATGAAAAATAAGCGGGTGATCCTCGCAAGCTTCGGCGTGGAAAGCGCCTTGCAACTCAGTTGCAATGAGCTTGAAATGTTGATTAAATCCCTCGACAGCGATGCCGATCTGTGGCGCAAGCGGGTGATTGCCGCGATTTTTGGCTGGTGCAAAAACATCAGCTATCCGGCAGACATGGCTACCGTGAAAGGGATCGCTGCCCGCGCGGCAGGCTGGGATAGGTTCAACGAAATTCCGGTTTCCCGGCTGCGCGATATCTATTATGAATTCCGGCGCAAAAACAAAACGACCGAAACAGTGCAGGAATTCCGTCGCGATATGATCGAAACCCTTAAAAATCAAAATTGATGGCTTATAACAGAAAATACTATTTGCGCCGCGTGGCCAAAATCCAGAATATCGTCCTGGAATGCCAAAAATCCGGGGCTTCGCTCACCTGGATTTACGAGAACCACATCCGGGATACTTACCACATTTCCAAGAGCACTTTTGACAAGTACCTGGGGGTGCCGGCAAAACACGAGTTGCGCAAAATGGAAGAGTGTAATAATTAATTTAATTTTTTCAATATGAATGCAATAACTGTCATCACCATTCTGCCGCTCACCATCACGGTGATTGTGATTGCGGCAACCTATTCAACACTGATCGTCTGGTCGGTGTGGTCGCTGTTCTGGGGAAAAGAGGCGGTTCAGGAATTTTATAAGAATCCGATAGGCCGTCGCTGCCGGTTCTATGACCTGAACGGAAAAATGAAAAAAGGAAGGGTCATTTCCGCAACGCCATTCACCCCTACCTATTTTGAAGTCCTGGACGAAATGCAGAACTACCATTACATCTGGAAGCATGAAATCTATCCGGGCGGGCTACTCTATTTTTTCACTAAAAAAACAAAGCCATGATTGTCAACATCTATTTTTCCCGGGAAGAAATCAGAAGTTTCTTTCTGCAGAACGGCATCCAGGTCATTGAAAGCACTTTCGGAACCTGGAGGAAAGAATATCATAATCAGGATAAGTGGGTGGAATACCCTGCCGATGCTGTGATTATTAACGACCGGCAGGTGGAGGCTTCCAAGCTTTTTGAAAAAGTTTCCGCCGCACGCCTGAAACAACTCATTGCCCCGCGCGGGGAGCACATGAAGAAACTCATTCAGCGCGAATTCAAAAACATGACCCGGTGATGGAACGGAAAGATATACCCGACGGCATTTTGCGCACTTCAACCGGATTGCTGATTGATGTTTTCAACCCCGATCCTGACTGCATTTTGATTGAGGATATTGCACATGCGCTCAGCAACCTCTGCCGTTTCGGCGGCCACACCCCGCGCTTCTACTCCGTGGCCGAGCACAGCATCCGTTGCGCCAACCTCGTTCCGGGGCGCCGCCGCACCCTGGAGGCATTGCTGCACGATGCCTCTGAGGCTTACCTCGTAGATGTGCCAAGTCCTATCAAGAAATTCCTGCCGGAATACAAAAAGATTGAAGACAATCTAATGAAAGCCATCTCGCTGAAATTCGGCTTCCAGTATCCGGTGAGCAAAATTGTGGAACTGGCCGACAAAGCCATGCTTGAAATCGAGTGGCAGAGCCTGATGGTTGATAACAGCTGGATCACCATGCCGCAGGAGTACGCCCGCAACACTTTTTTGGATTACTATAATTTTTTGACAAAATGAAAAAGAAGCATGAACTATGGACCGGCGCGGAGTTGAACCGCCTGCGCGAATTATACAAAACGCACAATTTCAGGGAATGCGCTGAAATCCTGGGGCGGAGGCCGGAAAGTGTCAAAAACGCGTTAGCGCGAAATAAAATAAAAAGCGGCAGATCAGGCCAGTTTCCAAAAGGAAATATTCCCTGGAGTGCCGGAACGAAAGGAATGGTTACCGGAGGCAAAGAAACGCAGTTCAAAAAAGGTTCTCAACCGGCAAACAAAGTGCCGGTTGGCACGGTGAGAAAGCATTCCGATGGTTATTTTTATGTAAAAACCAAAGCAAAATGGGAGTTTCTGCACCGCGAAATCTGGCGCCTGATGGCCGGCGAAATTCCAAAAAACAAGATCGTTGTTTTCCGGGACAGAAATCCGGGGAACTGCCGGTTTGAAAACCTGGAACTGATCACCCGCGCGGAACACGCGCGCCGGAATATGAATTACAGAAAATCCGGGGAGTCCCTGAAAAAACTTTGGGACAGGGAAAAACAACGGTTGGATTACGGCCTGCCGCCAGCCTCCGGTTTCGGCGAAATCCTGCGCCGAAAGGAAAAACGGCGCGCAACTTCAACAGAAAAAACACAAGCGATCATTCCGCCGATGAGACACGGCATTATTATTAATTCTAAATTTTAATTTTTTAATTATGGCAACAAAAAGAACAAAAAAAGTGGTGCTCACAGGGATCACCACGGAAGAAATGGAATCGGCCTTTGCCGATTACGCAACGGCTGACGCCAGGTTGCAGAAACTGAATGCGCTCATGGATGAGCAGTTCACGCGCATTCGCGACAAATACGCGGGCGAAATCGCCACGCTGAGCGACAAAAAAGACAAAAATTTTGCAGTCGTTCAGGCTTTTGCCCTGGAAAACCGGGAGGAAATTTTCACCAAAAAGAAAAGCCTCGACACGGTGCACGGCACTTACGGATTCCGCACCGGTACCCCGAAGTTGAAAACTTTGCGCGGCTTCACCTGGGCATCATCGCTCAATCTGATCAAAGCATTCCTGCCCAATTATGTGCGCACCAAAGAAGAGCCGGCAAAAGAGAAACTTATCGCCGACCGCGAACTGCCGGAAGTGGCGGTCAATTTTGAGAAATGCGGTATTGAAGTCGTCCAGGATGAAACCTTTTTTATCGAACTGAAAAAAGAGGAGCAGGAATGACGCGGAACTTGCCGGAATTTTACTATCAGAAATATCGCGGAATCTGGGCGGTTTACCGGCGGTTGCAACTGCCCGGCGGCGGCATTTCGTCAAGTAAAATCGAAAGCTACGCGCTGCGCGAAGAGGCGCGGCGTGAAGTTTTCCGACTGAACGGCTGGAAATACACCGCCCCACACACATTTTTGAAATAAGGCCACGGCGGGCAAAATCGCTGCGTTCTCACCCGGAAAGGCTGTTTTTTGATTGATTATTTGATATACTGTTTTTGGTTTTATTTTTCTCATAGCGCGCGGCCTTTCCGGTTTTTTTTTAACCCATAAAATTTACAAAAAATGAAAAAAATAATTTTTATCTCCCTTCTGATCCTTTCCGGCTGCGCGCCGGGAAAAATGATTGGAACCGGTTACCTGGTTACCGTTCAGCGCGGAATCCGCACCGAATGGCAGAAAGTGGAAACCGCACAACAGGCCGATCAATTTGTGCACCAGCACACCGGCCTGAGCTTCAACACCGATACCCTCCTCGGCAGCTACCTTCCGTTCTGGACGTTCCGCAACGGAACGCTTGAAATTTATGTCGAAAAAAAAGGCATATACGAGAAAAAAACCGGTGCTAAAAAACGCTGGAGGATGTATGATGAAAAATTAAAAATTAAAAATTAAAAATTATGAAGCAGTACAATTTGAAAGCCGAAAAACGAAAATTATCGTTTGGCGAATTAACAGTAATCGCTTTGGGCGAGCGGGGGAGAGGCCGCTACGAAACGCTCATCCCCCGGCAGTCTGATATTGCAGACGGGGATTTTGTTATTCCCGTACCCACAAAATCGGGAAAAGTGAAAATCATAAAAGGAGGGGGAAAACCGGGATGGATTGCCCGGGTTAGCTGCGCAGGGTGCTACACCCGCGGAACCGTCGGTTCTGCTTTTGTGCATAAAAAAGACGAAAAAAAAATAAAAGTTCTTGCGTCAGGGAATGGTGCAGAAGGCGATGCCGGGCGTATCGGATACTGGGAAGATTTCATCCTGCAAATCGAAGACAATACCCTGCTGCGGGTCAAGCCGCATGGCGGGTATAAAACTCCCGCCTATTTCATCTTTTTTAGCGAGGACAAAGCGCTCGAGATGAGCAGAGATGAACTTTTTATCTGGGCTGACGCATACGCCGCAGATGATTATTCTCTCGACGGAGAAGTTTTTCTAAAAATTGAAAGGATACATTAAAAAACTAAAAAAATGAAAGCAATCCTTGAATTCGACCTGAACAATCCAGAAGATCATCTGGATTACAAAATGGCAACGCAAGCGTTGCCGATGGGACTTGCCCTTTGGGAAATCACACACAACCTCCGCCGCCGCGTGGAAATGCAGCTGGAGGCATCAACCGGCAACCACGATGCCGAAACCGTCATTTCCATATTTTTTGACAAGCTGTTTGAAATCATTGACAACCAGGGCGTGGATGTCGTCCAGGCGTTCAATGAAATCAATAACAACCGCCGCCAGCCCGAGGATGGCCGCCTGTTCCGCAGCCTGAACGATGTGGAGGCGGTTGTTTGCAAGCTTTTCAATCGCACCCCCGACGAACTGCGGAAACGCAACCGGCAACCCGGTTATGTTATTCCCCGCCAGATGGCGATGGCGCTCTCCGTGCTCCATTTCCCCCAAATCACCTACGCCGACATCGGCTGGCATTTTGGCCGCTTCGACCACAGCACCGTATCTCACGCCCTCCGGGCAATGAAAAACAAAATAGACACCGAGAAAGATTTCCGGGAAAAAACCGCACCCTACTTTGAAGGAATGAGATGGCCATTTTGATTGAGAAACATGAAAAGATTTTGAAGTGCCTGATGATTTTGAGCGTTGCTGAAATGTCATATAACGGCTGGCGGTATGGTGTCGGTTTGCCTTGCAGACTTTTTCAACCTACCACTACCGTAACTGGCAAACTGCACTATACCGCAGGTTATGCCTTGTACTTTTTGTAAATTTGTAACTAAATAATATTTGATAAAATGAAAAAAGTAAAATTAAACCCGGAATGCTTCAATAGACATTATCCACCACACAGACCGTGGTATGTATCTCCTGAGTATGATTCTTTAAATCCTGGCATGGCTGATGTTGAATGGATTGTTGAAGAATCCCCCGAAAATCCAGAATCTTATTGGGCTGTCGGATTTATATCTGGTGATACATTAGTTGAACTTCGGAAACATCATTATTGGATTGAAAAACGGGATTGTCTTTAGTATAAGGCATAACGTAGTATTTACGAATGTTTAAAAAAAAGAAAATAAACAGGGTGTGAGAAATCACACCCGCTAAAAAAAATATTATGGAAAAATTTAATGACTATACAAATTCAATCTATAAACAATTAACTAAAGAGGTGTCTAATAGTAGAAGTGAAAGCCGTGAATCTAATGTGCAATTTGATTATTGCATTGGAGATAGCGTTTATTTAAAAACAGACAATGACCAACTCGAGAGGCTTGTGACTGGTATATTGATAAGATTAAATGGTGTAATGTTTGAATTGTCGCAATCAAATACATCAAGTTATCATTTTTCATTTGAAATTTCATCAGACAAGGATATTTTAAAAACATCAACAAATTAAAAAATTAAAGTTATGAAACAACAAAATGAGAGCGTGAAAAAATTAGAAAAGGAAGAAGAGTATAAAATCCACATCAAAGAGGCAATTAAAGAAAATACTGTAGTTCATTGTGAGACAGAACAGGAAGCAAATCGTATTTTAGAAATGGCAGAGTCACTGGGATATAAGTGGTGGTATGGAAAGGGTTATGAAGACAACACAGAGTGGAATTGCTATAAAAGAACAACGTGTTATTATTTATTTGATGGTAGCTATTCTAACTATAATTATTTTCAAATTAGAAATTATAACATCATTCCATCAACTCAAATAGAGGATTCAGAAGAAGCAAAATCATCTGATTGGACACCAGCACCAGAAGAAATTGAAGAAATATGACAAGCTTAGAGTTACTTCAAGAAATAGATGCTTGGTTGAGTTTTAACAACTCCCCATCTAAAGAGCAAATAAGAGAATTACGTATTGATATTAAAAAGCACATCAGTGAGCAATTAAATATATTGCATGTTAACAATCTGGCTAAATTAGCTGAGTTTGTAAAACAACAAAAAGACCTACCACCTGAGATAAATGATATAGTTAATGACAACTTTTGGGATTTAATTTAGCTTGTTGTTAACGTTCCGCAGCTAAACGCTGTTGGCGATTTGGAAAACGAAATTATCAACTTAAAATAAAGCAACAATGGAACACGAAAATTTTAACACAGAAGAAACTGCCAATAGCGATTTAGGTGCTGTTAGGCGTAGTGCTTTTGATGAAGTTCGTAAATGGGATAACGAACAATTGCAAACACTTTTGAAAGAGGTAAAAGAGATGGGTAAACTCGATGCCCCCAGATACTTTAAACAAAGCAATAAGATGAAGCAATTGTTTGAACTTGAAAAAGCAGATTACTACACTTGGGCTGACCAGTTT
>JBBADV010000033.1 GCA_041656295.1 Kiritimatiellales bacterium
GAAGCGCTCTGTATCGTCGCGTTGACTCCAATCCATCCCATTGTGCCGCCGGTTGGCAATCCGCCTTCCCAGCTGGCTGGGTCGTGAATATAGCCGCCCGTGAAGACGACATCCGCGAACACTCCTGTTGTAACTAGCGCTCCCGCAATGAATCCTGTGATAATTTTCCTCATCCTTGTACTCCTTTCTGTTTGCACTTTCTCCTTTTTCCGGCACCTCACCGGAAAGACTTAACATTGCAAATCTTCGGGTTGCGCATTGACGATTTCCAGTTTTAACCGTCAGGCCGCCTGGAATCTCAATGTCAAAAAACTCCCTGAGCCAGCCTCTTCTTTAGTTTTCAATTTTCATATTTCCATTTTCGATTGACCGCAACTTTGTTTGAAATACGATGCAATTATGAGTTACAGCGAGAAAAGGCCAACAGTAAAAACTGGTCATAAATGCTACACTTTTTTAGACACGGATTTTTAACCGCCGGGACGCCGGGAGGAATTGTGTCTGCAGATAGACGCAGATACCGCAGATAAAAAAACGGCAGGGCGGCAGGGCGGTAGGGCGCGCAGTCCCTTGCGCGCCGTTATTTTTTCGGCGGCCGGGGGCTGGCCGCTTTTTTTGGCGGCCAGGGACTGACCGCTTTTTTTGGCGCGCAAGGGACTGCGCGCCCTACCTATCCGGCGTTAAAAATCCGCCGCTATGTTATTCCGCTCTGTCCGGATTTAAATCGCAGACAGGAATGTCTGCGCCACCTGTATTTTCCGGCGCCGTTCCTGCCTCTTTTGTTTAGCGGTTTTGCGCGGGAAAATCCTGCATTCAGAGCCGCCAAGAAAAAAAAGAATCGGAAGCGGGAAAGGTTCGCGCGGTGGACGGCAGGGCGGTAGGGCGCGCAGTCCCTTGCGCGCCGTTATTTTTTCGGCGGCCAGGGACTGACCGCTTTTTTTGGCGCGCAAGGGACTGCGCGCCCTACCTATCCGGCGTTAAAAATCCGCCGCTATGTTATTCCGCTCTGCCCGGATTTAAATCGCAGACAGGAATGTCTGCGCCACCTGTATTTTCCGGCGCCATTCCTGCCTCTTTTGCTTAGCGGTTTTGCGCGGGAAAATCCTGCATTCAGAGCCGCCAAGAAAAAGAATCGGAAGCGGGAAAGGTTCGCGCGGTGGACGGCAGGGCGGTAGGGCGCGCAGTCCCTTGCGCGCCGTTATTTTTTCGGCGGCCAGGGACTGGCCGCTTTTTTTGGCGCGCAAGGGACTGCGCGCCCTACCTATCCGGCGTTAAAAATCCGCCAGCCGGATAGTGCACCAGTCATTGGTCCGGTGGAAATCAGCTGCTTGAAGCGGCGCCACCGAAGAGAGTACCGGCGGTTTGTTTTTAGAATAGTCGTAGCGGCAGAAATTGGCCTGCAATTGATCGTTTTCACAAAACTTTTCCAGCTGCAGCGCGTCCGCCGGAATTTCGACATCAACCAGCCATCTGTCCGGCAGGCAGGTGACTTTGCTGCGAAATCCGCACGGTGTCACCGTCAGCTCTTCCCATGGCAGCGGATCGGCTTCCGGCGAAGGTTTGCAATAGGGGCCCGGAAGGTGGAGGTGCAGCCGGTATTTGTTGGGGGTGACGTGCATTTCAAAAAAACCGGCCTGGTTTTCCGGTTTCAGGAATATTTCAAATACATCGCCCAGGCGCCAGGTGGCCTGGTTGTCTCCGGAGACGGCGGAGAATATTTCGTCGTCGTACAATTCGGCGTGAATCAGCAGGGTCTGTTCCGTCCATGAAAGACGAACGGATGCCGGCTGTAAGGCGGGGTCGGGTTCCGGCTGCCAGTGCTGTAAAAGAGGCAGACATTCAGAAGATTCAGCGCCGGAATGATTGCGGGGGATTTTAATGATTGATGGTTTCATTGGATGACCTCTGTTGAACGGGGCATTTTTTCTGCATCCGGCGGCAAACAGGAGCGCAGCGGCCAGAGATAACGCGCAGCACAGGTATATTCCTGTGCTGCCGGCAACCGGATTCCGCCGGACTGCCGTGGCCGCCTTTGCCGCACCGCGATTCATTTACAATAATTCCTGTTTTAGTTTAGCAGTTCCGCCGGCAGCATATGTTCCGCGCGCACGGTGCTCATGATTAATTCAGCCACCCATGCTGCGCCGGTTTTGGAAAAATGAGAACGGTCGCCGGTGTCAAAAAATTCCCAGGCTTTTTCTTCGCCCAGCTCGTGCAGTACGACGCCGGTCAGTGCATAAAGATCAACGACCGGGACATTTTTTTCGACCGCAACCTCTTTCATGGCATCGCAGTACACCTGAAGGTCGGTACGCAGTACAGTCGGTTCATTGCTTTTATAGGTCAGGCGGCGCGGCGGCGTGACAAAAACTGTCCGGCCTTGTTTGGCGGCGACTTCGTCCGCAAACCGGCGCAGGTTGTCTTTGTATTCGCCGCCGGGATGCGTGCCGATTTCGGAACCGACCAGGATTTTCTGGTCGTTATGTCCGAACTGAATAAAAACCACATCGCCGGGTTCCACGCGGCCGATCAGATCGTCCCAGCGGCCTTCAGTGATAAACGATTTGGAGCTCCGCCCGCTTTTGGCGAGGTTTATCACATTGATGCCGTCTTTAAAGTGGACGCCGATAAAATCGCCCCAGCCGTATTTGGCGGATTCGGGTCCGTTGTTCGAAACCGTTGAATCGCCGGCCACCAGTACCTTAACTTCCGCAGTTGCGTTTACAGTGCATATGAATGCAAAAAGGATGCTTAACAGACTATTCATCATATTTTCCTTTCGCAAATTCCAATGTTCAAACCACTAATACATCAAAAAATTATATCCGCAGATTTACGCAGATAAAAATTCTTCAATCTGCAATCATCAATCGTCAATGATCAGCTCACGGTACCGTCGTCCGCTGCGTTTTCCCGGCCCGCTTTCAGCAGGCGGAACATGATTACGATATCGCGGAATCCGCCGATGATGAACCAGGCGACAACCAGTACGCCGGTTACTGTCAGTGTTATGGTTACAATATACCAGAAGGCTGCCCATTCGCTGTCTGTGAGTCTCATCGAGACATTCAGCGAGGTTCCCGCCACCAGCAGGACGCACCACAGCAGTGTGTATCCGGTTGTTCCTGACGCAATGATTTTATCCGCCAAACTGTATTCTTTGCTGATGCCGATGAGCCGCCAGATTAAGGAGGGGCGGGCATGCAGTGCGACCTGGTCGTCGACAATTGCATAGTCACCGCGATGCAGCAGTTTATCCATATTGTGCGGCTGCTTGAATGTGATGAAGGAGACGATGACGTATGCGACGATACAGCAGAGCGCCGTGGCGAACGCTGCCTGCATACCGTTCAACGGAAATTCCGGCGCCAGCGCGGCGAGCCCCGGAATATTCGTCCACCAGGTGCGCAGCATAACGCTGGTGAATGCCAGCACAAATCCGGTGATCATGGCCGTCCAGGCACCGGCGGTTGTGCCGCGTTTCCAATAGAGTCCGCCGATAATCACAGAGCCGGCGCCACCCATGAAGATAGCGCCGGTGAGCTGGAAATACATGAGAAGATAATCGTTCAGCGGGAAGAATGTGCTGAACAGGATGGCGAATACCGCTGTTCCAACCACCGAGAGGCGCAGCCATTTAAGATGCTGCGATGCCGTCAGTTTCTCCTTTTTAAACGGCAGCAGAACATCCTGCACAAAAATGCTGCCCCACGAGTGCAGGTAGGTGTCGTCTGTGGAAACCGCAGCCGAGATGACCAGTGCCACCAGCAGTCCAATCATGCCCACCGGCAGGAAGTGTGCCAGCATCAGCGGGGTGCGCATTTGTATCTGCACCTGCGGATCAGAGATGGCATCGATGGATGTCTGAATCACAGCGGCGTCGCCGGCAAAGGCGGCGTGGTGGAAAACTGCAAAGGCAACAATCGGAGCGAGCAGCAACCCGAATCCGGTGATTACTGTCCGCCACATGCCGAGAATTCCGGCCATTTTTGCTTCATGCGGAGTGCGGGCGGATGAATAATATCCCTGTGAACCCTGCCACGCCATAAAGGAGTAAAAATTCAGCAGTCCGAGCATGACGAAAAACTGCAGTGAGAAATCCTTTATCTCCGATTGATCATACGGATTCAGCATGGAGTTACCGGCTGGAACGGATTCAAGCGCCTCGATAATGGTCGACCATTCAAAGGTCATCAGCAGAAAGATTGTGATGACGAGCAGCACGACCAGTGCAAACTGCCCTTGGATGAAATCCGTTAAAAGCAGCGCGATCTGCCCGCCGGTCAGCGTCAGATAGAGCGCAATGCCGACAATAAAAACCATCACCGCCAAAAACGTCGGTACGCTTATTCCCAACAGCATGAATCGCTCCGGCAGTCCGCACAGGTGAATCAGCAGGCGGGCAGTTACGCCGGGGAAAACACCGTAATTCATAATACCGGAAAACCAGCAGATAATACCTGAAAAAACACGGAAGCTGCGGCTGTAGCGCATTTCAAAAAACTGTGCCATCGTCAGCGCGCGCGTTTCCCGGAAACGATAGGAAATAAATCCGGTTACGGCGATGATCAGGGAGATGGGCATAATGATCCGTTCCCACCAGTAGGCTGGAAATCCGGCCTGATAAAATTTTTCATACACCGCAACGAACGAAACAGCGCTCAGTCCGGCCATACCCTGTGCGACCGTCAGCAGATAACGGCCGGCACACCGGTTGGCGGAAAGGTAATCCGCGACGCCGTGCACATAACGTTTCGTAAAAAGGCCGGTTAAAATGACGATCCCGATCAAACTCCAGACAATCGTCCAGTCAATCCATTGCATATTCATTTATTATCGCCTTATAAAATTTCAGAATTGAACATCCCGGCAGCTAAACTCTCTTTCAGCGGACAGGCTGCAGCGAGTCGGTAATCAAAACTGCGTCCACGGCTATATCGCTGCTCGGCACAAACGAAAATGTATGCATTCCTTTTTTCATACGGAATACGCCGTACACCAGGTTTTTCGGCTGGTTGGGTGCTCTGATGCCGCTCCATGTCCAGCGTTCATCCACCCGCAGTCTGGCATCAAGCACCTGTTCTCCGTTCCAAGTGAATTTTGCCATGATATTTTCTCCGGGTGGCACCAGCGTTTTTAACCGCAGGCACACCTGATAGTCACCATCAGCGGGAATTTTAAACCGCACAGTAAACGGTACGCCGGAAGTGGTCATCAGTGCGTAGGCACCGCCGGACGCGCCGCTAGAAAATTCCGGATCCCGGCCGGGCGCGGCAATATGTTCCGCTTCAATCAATTCACTCCAGCTGCCTTCCGGCAGTTGAACATCCGGTGACGGTGTCAGATCTTTTGTAAATACCAGTACCGGACGCGACAGTCCGTTGGCGAAACGGACTAAAAAGGTTCCTGCGCCTCGCCGGTTTTCCGGCAGGGCCTCTGCATTCAACTGCACTGTAAAGATCTGTTCCAGTCCGGGAACCAGTGTGCCGGATTCCGGTGTAACGCTGAACCAGTCGCAACCCGCCGGTTTGCGGATGGTAAAGTTCAGCTGCGCTGCATCCGCATCCGGAGCGGTTACGGCGGTTACAGTGACCGGAGAGTCGCCCAGTAAAATCCGGCCTTTGTCCAGTGCCACCGGCAGCGGTCGGATCGGAATCTGTTCAAATATGGTGCTGCTGGAAAATGCGCCGAGATCATTTCCGGCGCCGGAAATTCCGGGAACAGCAATGGCTTTACCGGCGCCGGGACTGCCGGCGGCAAGGGCGTAATTGGCGCCGGCGGCATCAATAAATTCCGGCGCGCTGTAGATGGCATGTGCATGCTGTCCGGCGGCTGTATACGTTTCCCGTACGATGTCCATTGCTTCCGGTTTTTCTGAATACAGCAGATTATAATCAGCCGTAGCAGGATGAACGACCCATGAGCGCGCAATCGGCGTATCGCACGAGACAAAGACGTTATTGCTCATGATCATTTTTGCATACCCCGGAACTTTAGCAATCTGTTCCTGTGCATCGGCCGGCATCGCGCCGATCGGCGTGCCGATCTTATATTTTACTGCTACGGTATTATTTAAATAAAATACCTGACCGTAACCGTATACAGCAGAGCCGGTTTTCAACGCACCGCTGGAAAAACCCTCGTCATCGCCAAGGTTGGCAATCAGATTGCGGAATACATAGGACGGGCCGGCGATACAGGGGCCGATGCTGATACCGCAAAACGTTTCTTCAATCCGGTTGCCATAGGCGCGTATATTCATTTCCAAGCCTTCCAGCTCAATGGCGTCGTCATTTGAAAACACCAGCAGATTGCCGTAGGCATCGCCGTCGCGCAAAAAGCCGTGTGTATAGTTGCGAAACCCTTCAACGACGTCGTTCCAGCGACGGAGATCGCTACCGGGGAAATCGTTATAGCGCAATACGGTGCCGCCGCGTGATTTAACAAGTACAGCGTTCGGGCCGGTCGGATGCGCAAACCGCCACGAATTTGCAGTGCTGCGCGGTGAGTGAATAAAGCAGCGTTCCACAACCACATTTTCACTGTCGTCAATATTTACGCCGGCCTCCTGATTAATCACTGAGTTGCCGTCATAATACATTCCGCTGCCGCCATACCGCAGTCTTTGTTCGCCGACGCGGGCGAATCCGGCGATATCGCAATTCAGAATACGGATATTTTCGCTCTCACGCACCGTGATGCCGTGCTTAATACCGCCGCGCACAGTGACGTTTTCCAGAATGACATACGCAGCATTTTTAAACAGCAGCGTCTCCTCACTTTCTTGCGCGCCGTCGATCAGATTAAATTCCGGTGTGCCGGAAATGTGAATCCAGCCGTCGGGCGTGCCCCGTTCTGAAAAAACAATTTCATATCCGTCCGGCGAAAGCTCTTTAAGGGTATAGCGCTTTGCAACCGGCGGTGCGGATGTCCATGTTCTGAATGACTGCGCGGCAATGGTTTTTGTGCCGTCCATGATGCGTACGGAATAGGGCGTATCTTCTTTTAACCCGAACACCGAACCCCGCCATTCGGGGTAGTCAGGCGTAACTGTCAGCGGCAGAGCATCAATCCAGATTTCAGACTCTGCTTCGCTGATCTGTACCGCATGGTTTTGCGGCAGAGTGTCGCCATCCCAGTATAAACTGCAGTTTTCAAACGTTGGAATTGTTTTCAATTCCGCTGCCAGCGCTCCGCCGGCCAGTAATACAAACATTATAATTTTCATCTAAATATTCTTTCTCCATTCGCAGGTTTTTGTGTTCATTAGTTATATAGTGCATGCCGAGAAACATCCTTTCCGGTGTTTCATCGAATCAGCAGTGTTTTTCCGTCAATTACCTGAAACAGTGACGAAAAATCTCCGGCAGCGGAGCCGTTCCGCCGGATTCTGCCGGCGTCCCACCATGCCTCGAAGTCAGCCGCGCCAGAAAAACCGGTAACGGTCAGACGTCCCTCAGAGCCGGTCATAAAATTAATATATCCGCCGTTAAACGAAAGAGAGTCCACCGTCAGCGATCCATCACCGGCGTCAAAGCAAAGTCCGGCATTGGTTCCCAGTGAGTTCCCGAAATTTAAATTTCCGGCAACAGTCCAATTGCCGCCGAAAAACGTTAGCCGCGAGCCGGCGCCGGCAATCGCCAGACCGTTTGCGGCGATTCCGGCAGTATTAAATGTGCCGGTTCCGGCAAAAATATTCACAGTGCCGGCGCCGTTGGCCGAACTTCCGATTTGTGCCTGACCGCCGAACGTCAGTGTGCCTCCGCTCTGCGATACAAAACCGCCGGCCTGTATCAGAAAATTTGTATTTGCGGTCAGTGTGCCGCCGGTCATCACAACAGTTCCCGCCGTATTGGAATATCCGATGGCAATATGCTGTCCGCTTGTAATTGTGCCGCCCTGAAGCGTCCAATGAGCGCCGTCATGAAACATGATCAACCCGCCGCGTGAAATTGTTCCGGCGGTTTGAATCGCTTTCCAGCCGGAAAATATTGTCGATGAGAGCGGCATGTTTACATTGTTTGTAATTATGCCGGTAATATCGTTATCGTCCGACGGCAGTCCGGCGCCCCAGTTGTCCGGCATCCCCAGTCCTGCCGTCGCCGTACTTCCGTTATAATAGGTATATGTTGTTTCCGGCGCCCAGTTGCCGAGCATCGAGTCGGTAATTAAAACCGCGTCCACGGCGATATTACTGTCCGGCACAAACGAAAATGTGTGCGTTCCTTTTGTCATGCGAAACACGCCATAATGCTGGTTTTTGGATTGGTTGGGCGCTCTGACGCCGCTCCACGTCCAGCCTTCATCCGCCCGCAGTTTGGTATCAAGCACCACCGGTTCACCGTTCCAGGTGAGTTTTGCCGTGATGCTTTCTCCGGGTGGCGCCAGTGTTTTTAACCGCAGGCACACCTGATAATCGCCGTCGGCAGGAATGGTAAACGTTACCGTAAACGGATCGCTGTTCTTTTTCACCACGGCATATCCGCCGCCCGATGCACTGCCTGAAAATTCAGGGTCCGTGCCTGGAGTGGCAATGTGCTCCGCTTCGATCAGCCGGCTCCAGCAGTTTTCCGGCAGTTGAACGACTGCCGGCGGCGGAAGATCTTCTGTAAACACCAGCACCGGCCGCGACAGTCCGCTGGCAAAACGGACTAAGAATGTTCCGGCACCGCGCCGGCTTTTCGGCAAAGCATCTGTATTCAACAGTACCGTAAAGATCTGTTCCTGACCGGGAACCAGCGCGCCGGATCCCGGCGTAACGCTGAACCAGTCGCAGTCTGCCGGTTTGCGGATGGTAAAGTTCAACTGCGCCGCATCCGCATCCGGAGCGGTTACGGCGGTTACAGCGACCGGAGATTCGCCCAGTAAAATCCGGCCTTTGTCCAGCGCCACCGGCAGCGGACGGATCGGAATCTGTTCAAATATTGTGTCGTTGGCAAATGCACCGACATCATTTCCGGCGCCGGAAATTCCCGGGATGGCAATGGCTTTGCCGGCGCCGGGACTGCCGGCGGCGAGGGCATAATCAGCGCCGGCGGTATCAGCAAATTCCGGCGCGCTGAATATGGCATGCGCACACTGTCCGGCAGCCATATATGTTCTTTTTACTGCTTCAAGCGTATTCGAATTGGTTGAATACAACAGATCATAATCGACATTGGCAGGATGATCGATCCATGACTGCGTGATCGGAAACTGCCGGCTGGACAGTACATTGTTGCGCGTATTCATTTTTGCGTAGCCCGGAACTTTGGCGATCTGCTCCGGCGCATCGTCAGGCATAGTGCCGATCGTCGAACCGATTTTATATTTTGCTGCCACCGTATTGTTCAAATAAAACACCCGGCCGTAGCCGTACACTGCTGAGCCGGCTTTAAACGAGGCATTTGAAAAACCGTCTTCGTCGCCTAGATTCGCAATCAGATTGCGGAACACATAAGATGGTCCGGCAATACAGGGGCCGATACTGACGCCACAGTAGGTTTCTTCGATCCGGTTGCCATAGGCGCGGATGTTCATCTGCAGTCCGTCCAGTTCAACGGCATCATCGTTTGCAAACACCAGCAGATTGCCGTAGAGGTCGCCGTTGCGTAAAAATCCGTGGTTATAGTTAGAATAGCCCTGAATAACATCGTTCCAGCGGTGCAGACTGCTGCCGGGAAAATCATTGTAACGAAGCACGGTGCCGCCGCGCGATTTTACAAAAACTGCGTTCGGACCGGTTGGATGAGCAAAGCGCCAGGGATTTGAAGTGCCGCGTGGAGAGTGAATGAAGCAGCGTTCCACGACCACATTTTCGCTGTCATCAATATTTATGCCGGCATCATTAATTATTGAATTGTTGTCATAATATTGTCCGGTGCCGCCATAACGGAGCCTTTGTTCGCCGACGCGCCCGAATCCTGCAATATCACAGTTCAGAATCCGGATATTTTCACTTTCCTGCACTGTAATGCCGTATTTGATGCCGCCACGCACTGTAATGTTTTCAAAAATAACATATGCAGCATTCGTAAACAGCAGTGCTTCATCCGCATTCTCCCCGCCGTCCAGTAAGCGGCAGTCCGGCGTTCCGGAAATATAAATCCAGCCGTCAGCTGATCCCTGTTCAGTAAACACAACCGGTCTGCCGTCCGGCGAAAGATCGTTGAGAGTGTAGTGTTTTGCAATCGGCGGTGCAGATGTCCATGTTCTGAACGATTGTACAGCAAGGGTCTTTGTGCCGTCCATGATGCGTACAGAATATGATGTATCTTCTTTTAAATCGAACACAGATCCGCGCCATTCAGGATAGTCCGGAGTAACCGTTAGCGGCAGTGCATCAATCCATAGCGTTGAATTTGCCTCGCAAATCTGTACGGTATGAGTATCCGGCAGAGTGCTGCCGCTCCAGTACAGACTGCAGTTTTCAAACGTCGGAACAGTCTTCAGCTCCGCCGACAGCATTCCGCCGGCGATCAACAGAAACGCGGTAATGCTCATTTAGATCCTCTTATCATTTTTTGTACTTCCGATTCCTCACCAGGAATTTTTCAACCATAGAGATCACGAAAGCCAAATTCTCTAAATCTCTGTGTTCTCTGTGGTTTTGTTTTTCTTCGTTTCCTGATGCCTCGTGCCTAATGCCTATTCCCTTTTCGTATTTTTATTTCAGAGAAAGCGTGTCTTTTTCCACTGCAAAAATATCGGAAAACGCACCCCGGCTTGATCCGTTGAATTTAAGTTTTCCTCTATCCCACAGTTTTTCAAAATCGGCCTCTTTATACCCCTTAACTGCGAATGTTCCTTTGGAACCGGTGACAAAGTCAATGCAGCCGGATCCCGCCATTTCAATTCCTCCGACGGAGAGAGAGCCGTTACCTTCGGCGAAGCGGATCACTGTATTCGGCGTGGTTGACCCGGCGAATTCAAGCGGTTTGGATGCTTTCCATGTGCCGCCGGAAAATTCAACCTGTGTGTCCGGGCTGGCCAGTGCCATTCGACTGAATGTTCCGATACCGCCTTCAATAAATATTTTCCCGCCGTGGGAAAACCGGCAGCCGGCAACGCCCGTTACTGATCCGCCGCTTTGCCGGAAAAGTGAATTAAAACCGACATCAAAATAGGTATCAGCAATAATTTCGCCACCAGTCATAATTAATTCGCCCGCGCTGTCGGAGTCGCCGACGCGTACATGCGCTTTGCCGGTTGAACCGTCCCGGCAGAGAATCTGCCCGCCTTCCAGGCGCCATTTGGCACCATTTCTAAACGTAATCGATTTTAACGCGCCGGCAATGACGCCGGATTTCTGTGTTCCCACCCAGCCGTCAAAACTGCCGGGAACCTGCCAGGTACCTTTAATATCAATTACACCGGGATTGGATTCCGACGGCAGATCATTATCCCAGGCACGGATCAGCTGACCGCCCGACAATTTTACTCTCGTATCTGCAAAAATCGCGACAGCTGCCGCCAGTGTTATCAAATATACTGTTTTTTTCATCGTGTGTTTCTCCTTCTTTCCGGTTTCGACAGTGAATTGTATTTTCTTTTTTCTAAAACGGTTCAGTTCGACATAAGAATGAGTTTAACTTTAGGCGGCTCTTTTGCCAGCTTCAGCGTGTTCCCCTCGATCTTAAAGTCGGATGTGCTCACGACGGCGCCATTAATCCTGATTTTTCCTTCGCTGATAAGATCAGTAAAATCAGAAGCATCGGTAAAGCTGGTGATTGTTAGAGTGCCTTCAGAAATGGTGGCAAAATCAATATATCCAGTATTGAATGTCAGATTATTAGCAGTAAGCGATCCGTTCCCAAGATCAAAAAATACGCCGGAACCCCTTAAATTCGTCGCAAATTCAAGAGTTCCGTTAATCGTCCAGGATCCGCCGGAAAGTGTCAGCCGTGAGCTGTCAGCAGTATCAGTACTGCTACTACCGCTGATTGTTAAGGCGGTCGTTATTGTTGCTGTTCCGCCCCCGACATTTACTTTGCTGCCGGAGTAAATTTTCATGCTGCCGGCAGTTATATTTCCTCCGGTTTGCTCTAGAAGAGATTGGTATTGTACAGTGAGATTCCTGCCGGCATTCAATGTTCCGCCGCTTATATTGACGGTTGCATTGCTGATTGGGTCGTCGGTATATCCGATGCTAATGTCACCGCTCCCGCTGCTCAGCAGGCCGCCTTGCAGATACCATACGGCGTTGCCATTCAAAAGCACATGATTCGAACCGATTGTCGCGTTACCATTTGTTTGGGTTACGG
>JBBADV010000034.1 GCA_041656295.1 Kiritimatiellales bacterium
TTTTTCCGTGCGAACCTCAGCGATGTCGATATGGAAAAACTCGATTGGACAGGTTTTAAATCTTCGTTTATTCTGCGGATCCCTGGTATCCGGCAGCCGGCGAATCCCATGACGTTGGCAGCAACGATGCAGAGAGGAGCGTGTCAAATGAGGTATGGCCATCTGCAAGCTGTAAAGACAATCATCGAGAGGAAGCAGCGTGTGTTGCCGAAAAGCGACATAGGCGGCTTCTTCCTCCTTGCTCAGCACCGTTGACCGAGGATGCCTGGGCCCCCATCGGGGCATCCTGTACGGTTGTGCGCTGTCGCCGTTTCGCTACGGTTTTCGGGTTAATACCATGCCTCCGCGCCAGGACCATTCAGGCTCTCTTGACGATGTTGTATCGTTCGACGCGCCGCCTCAGTCGTACGGGCGCATCCGTGTAATATCTGTCCCATAATTCATCCCTCCGGAGCTGGTTATACATCACTCCAGCACACTGTGGGACTAAACATCTAGAGGTACTACCAGATCGTTTTTCACTTCAGTTGGCATCTGTGTGATGGGGACCATGTGTCCTGCCACTTTTTTGTTTTTTCTGCATTCTGTTACAGTGAAAGGATTATCCGTCTCCATTCGCGTTATCCGCCGGTAAAGTTTCTACAGCAGATATTACGGATATAAACGGATCATTTAAATCACTGAATCGAAGATGCGGGGTGAATACCGGTCACAACGGTCGCAAAGCGGCAATCTCTGTCGCGTATTTATATTTTTGGCGGTCGCGGCACATCTGGTTTTTAAACACGGCAATCGCTTGGAAAATTGCGCGATTTATGTTTTATTATGAAGCGGTTTCTAAAGGAGAACGGCCGATGGATCAAGTGTGGTTGAAATTGCAGAACGGCAGTGATGTGCGCGGCGTAGCGCTGGAGGGCGTTGCGGATGAACCGGTGACACTGACGCCGGACGTTGTGCGATCGGTTGGCGCGGCCTTTGCACAGTGGCTGGCAGAAAAAACCGGTACGCCGGCAGATGAACTGCGCGTTGCAGTGGGGAATGATTCGCGGCTGTCGGCACGGCAGATCAAGGAAGCAGTGTTTCAGGGGCTGAAACACGCCGGCGTCTGCGGAATCGCCGACAGCGGGCTTTCGTCAACGCCAGCCATGTTTATGGCGACGGTGTTTGAGCGGCATGCGTATGACGGGTCGATTATGCTGACAGCGAGCCATCTGCCATTCAACCGCAACGGGCTGAAGTTTTTTACGCGCGCCGGCGGTCTGGAAAAAACAGATATAAAAGAAATTCTGACGCTGGCGACAGAAATCGGCACATTCGACGCAATGCCGGCGGTGCACGCAAAAGAAATTAAGCTGATGGACGATTATGCAGCGTCGTTGGTGAAAACGATTCGCACCGGCGCCGGACAGGGCAATACGCCGCTGGCGGGTCTAAAAATTATTGTCGATGCCGGCAACGGTGCCGGCGGATATTTTGTCAGCCGCGTTCTGCAGCCGCTCGGTGCAGATACGGCAGGCAGTCAGTACCTTGATCCGGACGGAACCTTTCCAAATCACATTCCAAATCCGGAAGATCCGGCAGCGATGGCGGCGATTATTGAGGCTGTGAAGAGCTCCGGCGCCGATCTTGGAATTATTTTTGATACGGATGTTGACCGTGCAGCAGTGGTGGATAAGAACGGCCGGCCGATCAACCGCAACCGCTTTATTGCACTGATGGCATCCATTGTGCTTGAGGAGCATCCCGGCACGGTGATTGTGACGGATTCGGTGACGTCTACCGGATTGAAATACTGGATTGAAGAAAAACTTGGCGGAGTGCATCATCGGTTTAAACGCGGGTATAAAAATGTGATTAACGAATCGATCCGGCTGAACAACGCAGGCCAAGAGTCGTGGCTGGCGATGGAAACGTCGGGGCATGGCGCGCTGAAGGAAAATTATTTTCTTGATGACGGCGCTTATCAGATTGCAAAAGTGCTGATCAAGGCAGCACAACTGCATGCCGCGAATGCCGGAACGGTCGACGAACTGCTCGCCGGTCTGCCGGAACCGGCGGAAGCCAAGGAATACCGCGCAAAAATAGCTGCGGAGGATTTCTGCGCATACGGCGATGATGTGCTGCAAAAGTTTGAGCAGTTTGTGAGCGATGAACCCGGCTGGTCGATCACACCGGATAATTATGAAGGGGTCCATGTGACGGTTGACGCAGAACACGGCAACGGCTGGGCACTGTTGCGCAAGTCTCTGCACGATCCAGTGCTGCCGTTGAATATTGAAAGCGACGCGGTCGGCGGTGTTGCAAAAATTGCCGGATGCTTATACCGTTTCCTGTCGCAGTTCGATCAGCTCATTCTGCCGGAAATGAAATAATGTTATATTCATGGTTTTATTAAAATACAGGAGTTAAAGAATGAAGAGATTAAGATGTTGTGTATTGGTGCTGTTTTGCTGTGTGTTTCACCTGCTGTCCAGTGAAGTTCAGCCGGTAAAATATGTATTTTTGTTTATTGGCGACGGCATGTCGCTGCCGCAGCGGATGATGACTGAAGAGTTTCTGCAGGTGACAGAAAATCGCGGACTGTTCATAAACTCCATGCCGTATCAGGCGATCACCTCCACCCGTGCAGCGAATTCTTTTATCACTGACTCGGCGGCCAGCGGCACAGCGATTGCCTGCGGTGAAAAAACGTTAAACCACCGCATTGGCATGGACGCTGCCGGAGAACGCAAACTGGAATCGGTAGCAGAGGTCGCCCGTGATTCTGGGCGGAAAGTTGGGATTGTAACTACAGTTACACTGAATCATGCTACGCCGGCGGCATTTTACGGACATAATCTGAACCGCGGTAAATATTACCAGCTGGGACTGGATCTGATCGCATCGGGTTTTGATTATTTCGGCGGCGGAGGTATTGACCGGCATAACGACACGAAAGACCCGATGTACAAGGGGGATATTTATGTATTGGCGGAACAGGCCGGCTATACTGTCAGCCGGACGGCCGATGGCTTCCGGCAGTTCAAACCGGGCGCAGGCAAAGTAATATCTGTCGGTGCAGAGGGCGCACTTCCATATGCGGTCGATATGGATAAAGATGATTTGCGTCTGGCTGATTTCACCCGGCAGGCCATCGAACTGCTGGATAATCCGGCAGGATTTTTCCTGATGGTCGAAGGCGGCAAGATCGACTGGATGTGCCACGCCAATGATGCCGCCACGACACTGCGCGAGGTAATTGATTTCGATGAGGCGGTTCAAGTCGCGTATCAATTTATGACGAAACATTCGGAAGATACATTGATTGTGGTGACCGGCGATCATGAAACCGGCGGATTGACGCTGGGTTTTGCGGGTACCGGATACAAGTCGCATATCGAACTGCTGGCGGCACAGACCTGTTCCCGCGACGTGATGAGCCGGCGTTTGAAGGAGTTTGCAGGTTCGGAGCGACCGGCATTTGAGACCGTGAAACCCTTGATTACGGAGATGGCCGGCTTGATTTTCGGCGTTGATGAAAACCGGAAGAAAGGCGGTTTGAATTTGACAAAAAACGATGAACAGATGCTTGAAGATGCATTCAACAGTCAGTTCGAAGACGGTAAATTTAAATCAAGCGATCCGCTAGTAAATGCAATAGTCCGGACGCTGAATAATAAAGCGTCAGTTGCCTGGACCAGCGGAGCCCACACTGCTTTGCCGGTAAGCACAACTGCTTGCGGGAAAGAGGCCGGGTTGTTTTCCAATATGATTGATAATACCGATATCAGCAAACGGTTGAAAATGGTGGTGCGCTGAGCCGGTGAAAGATTTTCTGCATATATCCCGCCGTGATGCGGTCATGGTGAGCGTATTTCTGTTGCTGTGCGGTATATTGGCAGCGATTGATATTTTCCCGAAAAAAAATCCGGAGCCCGGACGCAAAGAGCGGGCGATGGTGGTTCGTGTGGATAATTCTGATCTGGAATATTTTGGATTGCTCTTAAAAGGCTCGCAGCTGCTGGAAGTGGAAGTGCGCAGCGGCAAATGGCGGGGAGAACGTTTTCCGGCGGTAAACCAGTTGCGGGCGCAGATGGAACTGGATAAAACGTTTAAGATCGGCGATACGGTTCTGGTGGGAGTGCTGGAAAATGCCAGGCCGGGCATTACCACACTGAATGCGCAGGATCATTATCGCATCGGTTATACGCTGCTGCTGGCCGGCCTGTTCGGTTTGTTTCTGATCCTGTTCGGCGGAATTATCGGGTTTAATGCGCTGCTGTCGTTTGTGTTCAGTTGCCTGATGATCTGGAAGCTGGTGATTCCGCTCTGCCTGTCGGGCTGGAACGCTCTGGCAGTAACGTTCGGGGCGGTGACGCTGCTGAGTGCGGCGATCATTTTTCTGGTGGCGGGACTTAACCGGAAAGGCGTAACAGCATTTTCCGGCGCGATTATGGGCGTATTTGCCAGTTCCGTTATGGCATATCTTTTCACCCATTTATTTAAAATCAACGGTGCAGTGATGCCGTATTCTCAGGCGCTGCTGTATTCGGGGTACGAATTTTTAAGTTTGCCGGATATTTATATCGGCGCAATCTTTCTGTCGTCTGCCGGCGCAGTAATGGATTTGGGTATGGATGTCGCGGTCGGCATGGACGAGCTGATCAGAAAAAAACCGGACTTGCCGCGCCGGGAGTTGTTCCGTTCGGGGATGCGGATGGGGCGCAATGTTGTCGGTACAATGACTACAACGCTGCTGCTGGCATATTCCGGCGGCTATCTGACATTGATGATGACGTTCGCCGCGCAGGGAACCAACCCGGTGGATTTTATCAATAATCCGTATGTCGCGTCCGAGGCCGTTAAAACACTGGTCGGCAGCTTCGGCCTGGTGCTGGTGGCGCCGTTTACTGCATTAACCGGTTCGCTCTGGCTGCGTGCGCCTCCGAACTCAAAATAAAGATCTTCAAATGAAAACATTCCGCTGGGGAATCATTGGCTGCGGTCAGATTGCGCCGAAGTTTTTTCATGCGCTGAATAACACCGGCGAGGGAATGGCGGTTGCGGCAGCATCGAAATCACTGCGGCGCGCGCAGCGGCTGCAAAAAAAACTCGGCCTTCAAACGGTGTATGGCAGTTATGATGAAATGCTGGATACTGAACAGCTTGACGCAGTTTACATTGCCAATACACATGCCGAACATTTTGCGGCGGCCATGCGTTGTTTAAATCGCGGACTGCCGGTACTGGTTGAAAAAGCATTCACACGCAATGCAAAAGAGGCCGAGGCACTGATTGAATTAGCGCGCCGGAAAAATCTGTTCCTGATGGAAGCGATGTGGACGCGCTTTAATCCGGCGTCAGCCAAAGTGCGCGAACTGTTAACTTCCGGCGCGATCGGCCGTGTAATACATTTTAAAGCGAACTTCTGTGTGCAAATGAAACGGTTGTCGCCGAAAATGTTTCCCTGGAACCGGATGTACAATCCGAAACTCGCCGGCGGCGCACTGCTGGATGTCGGTGTTTATCCGGTTGCGTTCGCACGCATGGTCTTCGGTGCCGCACCGGAGAAAATCGTTACGAAAAGAATTAAAATGGCATTCACCGGTGTGGACGCATCGGAAGAGTTTGAATTTGAATATGCCGGCGGTATACGCGCCGAACTGGCGGCATCGTTCCGCGAAACGCGTCCGCGCGATGCCGTCATTACCGGCACTGCCGGCACAATCCGCGTGCCGCATTTCTCGCATACGGACGATGTAATTCTGATTCGTGCCGGTAAAGCAGAACATTTTAAATGCGAAGCCAACGGCTTTGAGCATGAAATCCGTGAAGTGCACCGCTGTATGAATGCCGGGCTGATAGAAAGTCCATTATTGACGCATGCCGAGACGCTTGAAACGATGCGCACGATGGATACACTGCGCGCGCAGTGGTGTATGAAATATCCCGGCGAGGAAAATTAATTTTAACTGCAGTTCATGATCTGTTTTTATCCTGAACCTCCAACTGTGAGCTGAAAACGATGGCGCGTAGAAAGCGTAAAAATCCTGTACTGTTGAATTTCCGCCGGCTGATGAAATTCGGCGTGGTGCTTGTGGTAATCGGCGGCGGAATTTTCGGCGTGCATTATGTTTCGCCGCCGCCGGTGAAAGAAAAAATTGAAGCTGCAACGTTGGATGTCATCGACCTCGTTCGCGAATACCGGCGCACGCCGCGTGAACTGGTGTTCTGGCTTGATCTGGCTGCGGATCACATTCCGCTCATGCGCGGGAATGTTGTCCCGCCCGGCGTCTCGCTTGATGCCGGTTCACATGCGCTGGGCGGTGCGCCGGCAGCGTCCGTTGCGCTTACACAGTTGACGAACCGCGGCTATATGGCCGGCTACAACGAAACCATGAAAAATCCGGCATGGGTTGCCTATAAAGTATTTCCGCCTAAATTTGATTCCGGCCCGCGTCCATCCGGATTTTCACCCGATCCGCGCACGCGTTCCCGCATCGAAAGTTCAGCCTATCTGAACAGCGGGTACGATCGCGGACACATGGCACCGAACCATGCCATTGCCGTCTGCTACGGACCGGAAGCGCAGCGCGAAACATTTTTGATGTCCAATGTCGTTCCGCAGCTGCCGGGATTAAATTCGGCGTTTTGGGAAGCGATGGAGCGGCGTGTCCTCGAACGCTATACGCGCCGTTACGGCGATGTCTGGATCATATGCGGTCCGGTGTATGAACGCGGTAAAAACCAAAAACGGCTGCGTGCCGGCGTGATTGTACCGGACGCATTCTTTTTAATTGTTGCGGAGCAGTCCGGCAGAGGAATCCGGTGTGCCGCATTCCTTGTGCCGCAGCAAGACATAAAGAAAAGTGCCGACCCGGCGCAGTTTCTCGTCAGCGTACGCGATATCGAACAGGCGACCGGCTTAAATTTTTTCCCGCAGCTTCCCGCCGATGTTCAGGACGCACTCGAAATCACCGCCGCCAAACGGGCGTGGTAATAAAAAATGAATACCGGCGGGATGGTTATAATTCGAGATTAATAATTTCAGCAACTGCAACCGCCGGATTTCCGGCGCCGAGCATGTGTTCAAGCGCATCGAAATCGTTTAGCATCGCAGTGCGTTCCGGCGTTTGCTCCATTAACCGTGCAACCTGTTCCGCCAGATCTTGCGGAATCATGCGATGCTGAATCCGCTCCGGCATCATTTCGCGGCCGGCAATAATATTGGCAATGCCGATCCACGGAATGCGGATGACCATTTTAAACAGTGCAAAATTCAGTGCGCCGGTTTTAAAAACCAGAATCGTTGGACAGCGCAGCAGCGCCGCTTCCAGCGTTGCCGTTCCCGATGCGACCAGCGCCGCATCCGCCTGTTTCAGCACTTCGCGCGCATTGCCGGCGGTGACCTCAATATGCGCCGGTGCATATTTGCCGGCGCGCAGGATTTCCCGTACCAGTTCAATCCGGCGCTCCGGCACCGGAATAATAAATGAAACATCAGAGTATTTTGATTTCAGCAGCCGCGCTGTTTCCAGCAGCGCCGGCAGAATATGTGAAATTTCCTGTTTGCGGCTGCCCGGCAGCAGAGCGATTTTTTTTCCGCCGTGCCAAGGCAGAATCTCCGCCGGTGCGGTACGGAATTGTCTCAGTTCATTCACCATCGGGTGCCCGACGAAATTAACTGTCAGATCGACATCGTTAAACACATCCACTTCAAACGGAAAAATTACCATCAGCCGGTCAATTATTTCCGCCATTTTTGGAATCCGTCCGCGGTGCCACGCCCACACCTGCGGGCAGATATAATAGAGAATTTTTACGCCGCGTTTTTTCAACTCACGCGCCAGCCGTATATTAAATCCGGGATAATCCACCAGCAGCGCCGCTGCCGGCTTCCGTTTTTCAGCTTCACGCACTGTTTCATTCAGCACGCGTTTAAAAAACGGATAGCGCTTCACCACTTCCACAAACCCCATCACATCCATTTCGCCGGTGTGATGCAAAAGCTCAACACCCTCGGCACGCAGTTTATCGCCGCCGATGCCCCAGAATGAAATATCGTCCCGCCGCTTTTTCAGTTCACGAATCACATTTGCGGCGTGCATATCGCCGGAATCTTCACCGGCGATGATTAACAAAGAACATGGCGCAGACATTCCTGTCTGTGCATCATCAGGCAGACAGGAATGTTTAAAAACCGGCTTCATGAACCGGCCTGCTTTTCTAAAACAGTGATTGCAATCCCCAGCGCATCCGCCTTGGCGGCAATGTCCGAACGGTTAAGAATAATAGTGCCGCTGTCTTCGAGTGCGAGACAGGAAATTCCGGCGCGCTTTAATGTTTTCAGCGTGCGGTCGCCGATAACCGGAATATCAAACCGCATATCGTGTCCGCGTTTCGGGACTTTCACCGCTACAGCACCGGCGCCGCCGAGTTTGCCGCCGCGCCGGATGGCGCAGTCAGTTCCCTCGAACGCTTCAACGGCAAGAATCATACCGTTTTTCACGATCACGGTTTGTCCGATGTCGAGATGGCTGGTATCCTTTACGGTACGCAGACCAAGCGCGATATCATTCAGCTCACGCTCATCCGGTGCACGCACTGTTAAAATTCCGGCCGGTGCAATATAATCCTGCATAAATGAACTTGCCGGCAGAAACGTTAAGCCGGTTTTTTCAACTGCGTTCAGCAGCGCACCGAAAATGGTGTGTGCATTTTTTACCGGCAGACCTTTAAACAGTGCGGACAGCTGCCGGTCCGGCCGCATCATAAAAAGGTTTCTCGGCGCGAGCTGTCCAACCGCTATAACCGCCGCCGGCGCGAGCCGTTCAGCCGCAGTCAGCAGATCGCCGAGTTTTCCCGTGCGGATCCAGATGACTTCATCGGACAGTGGAATAATTTTCCGCGACGTTTCACCTTTAAATGCCAGTGTGATAATTTTTTTTACACCGCGCGCGCGCGCAGCGCGCGCCAGCAGCAGCGGATAATCTTCGCGGCCGGCAATCAGAATCAGTTTTTCCGGTGGTTCGGTCATGTGCAGAAAATGGCAGAACTCTCCGGCAGTTAAAAGCGGAAATATAAGCCGATGCCGCTTGAGCCGGTTTGCCGGCAGCCGTATATTTCTTATCTATGATAAAAAATTATCCGCCGGAAATCCGCAAAGCGCTGCGCATTATCACGCTCACTCAATGCACCGGACAACTTACCAATATCCTGTTCGGCAACGGATTTATGCTCGCCTATTTCATGCGGCAGGGTGTGCCGGACTACCGTATCCTGTTTCTGTTTGCAATGATGCCGCTGATTGCCATGCTGTTAACCGTTCCGTTTTCGCTGATCGCCGATTACGCCGGAAAGCGTTTCGTCGGAGCGGCTGGGATTATCATTTCCAGCGCCGGAATTTTTCTGCTGTTCTTTACACCCTTTTTTCCGTCGGCCGCTGAAAGCGGGCTGGCCGCCGGAACAGTTATTTTTTCACTTGGTGCGACCGCTACAGGGTCAAGCTGGTTTGCGCTGCTCAGTCCGATTGTTCCGGCAGAAATCCGCGGGCGCTGGTTCGGTTTTATGCGAATGACATTTCAGTTTACCGGCGTCATATTTTCGCTCGCCGTCGCTGCACTGCTGCGCCGGTTTACGTCGCTCTCATTTTTCCAAACGGTACTGTTCTTCTGCGGGGGAATGATGATTTTCCGGATTTTCCTCTACCGGCAGATTCCGGAACTCGAACCGTGTACGCGCTTGAAATTTAATTTTCCGGCGGCGCTGCGCGATGTTGTTCGCATTCCCGGCTACATGTCATTCTGTGCCTATATGTTCCTGCTTGCGTTCTGCACCGGTGCAGTGCCGAATCTGCTCGGACTGCTGCAGCGCGAATTTCTCGGATTCACTGACAGCATGCTGGTTGTGCTCGGAAATCTGCTTATCGCCGGAACCATCGCCGGATTTTTTGTCGGCGGAAAACTGGTTGACCGCATCGGCCCGCGCCCCGTATTTCTTACCGCGCACATTGTTTTTTCAGCCACGATTGCACTCATATTATTCCGGGGATTCTTTCCGCTGCCGACCGCCGGAACTATCGGACTCGCGGCGTTCTTTTTCGGTGCGATGCAGGGCGCCACGGGAATTGCCGGAACATCTGAACTGCTGGCACTGATTCCGCCGGAAAATAAATCGTTCACCACCGGCATGAACATCACACTCTCTTCCGCCGGACTCGCTCTCTCCGGTGTCCTCAGCGGACAGCTTTTACAAAACCACATGCTGCACACACACTGGCAGTTTTACGGCCAGCCGATGAGCGCCTACGACACGATCCTCGCCGTACTTATGTTTCTTGTCGCACTCATGGCTGTAACGCTCGGACTCGTTCCGGCAGTCCGTCACCTGCGCGCACAGTGGCTGCCGCAGAACAGGTAAAGAAATCTGAATCACGAAATACCCAAGCACGAAAAAACTCTGAATCTGAAAGATCCAATCCCGAAAAAAGCCGTGTAAATCCTGTTAATCCCGTCAAAAATATTTCGAAAAATGGAAACACTTGAAGAAAAAATTACGCGCGCATTGAAGGATAAAATTGAAATCGTGCCTTATGACGCGTGTTGGCCGGAATTTTTTGAAGCAGAAAAAAACCATCTGCAAAAAACGCTGCCGCCTGAAATGATCCAGCGCATTGAACATTTCGGCAGCACCGCCGTGCCCGGGCTCGTTGCAAAACCGGTGATCGACATACTCGTTCAGGTGCGCTCGCTCACCGAAACCAGAGAAAAAATTGCGCCGGTGCTTGAAAAGCAGGGGTACGACTATTTCTGGCGCCCGACGTCCGGCGACGATACTCCACCGTTCTACGCATGGTTCATCAAACGCGATGCAAATGGTATTCGCACGCACCACATTCACATGGTTGAAGCGCACTTCGAACATTGGAAACGGCTGCTTTTCCGCGATTATCTCTTGGCTCATCCTGCCGTTGCACGGGAATACGGCGAATTGAAGCTGAAGTTCGCCGCTGAATTCCCCGGCGACCGCGTAAAATATACCGCCGCAAAAACCGAATTTATTCTGCGCGTCACCGCCGCCGCCGAGAAATATTTTTCTGACCGTAAGTTTTCTTAAGAAAAGCAAATTAACCACGGATATAAACGGATCCCCATTCCTCACGAAAAATACAAAAAATTATCCGTTTGCATCCGCGTAATCCGCGGTGAAGTTTCTTTTAGAGCACTGTGAATAAATGGACGTAAAACTGTGTAAAAACAAAAAACCGCACCGGATTTCCGGTGCGGCGTTTGCATTCAGGCTAGATGTTTAGTCCCACAGTGTGCTGGAACGGATCAAACTTAAACCGATCCTGATCAGAAGTCCAGATGTTGCAGATATATTCGTATGGCGTGAGGCCATGTAATGTTTTGAGCCGTCTGGCAAAGTGATAGGCCATCAAAAAGGTCTGTATGTGTTCTTTCAGCTGATCATGGGTTCCATAGTGATAACGCTTCACCGTGGCCTCTTTCAACGTCCGGTTCATCCGCTTAACCTGTCCGTTTGTTCAGGGATGGTTGGGTTGGGTCAGCCGGTGATCTACATTGTTTCGGGCGCAAGCCAGTTCAAAGGCATGTGCGCGAAAAAGACTCCCGCAATCCATGGCCTGCTTGATATCCGCTGTCGCGGATCGTCGGTTACCCGGCGAGGTAACCCGGGTTCCGTTATCCGTTAATACGGTGTGGATAGTATCAGGAACGGCCCGGATGAGCTCTGGA
>JBBADV010000035.1 GCA_041656295.1 Kiritimatiellales bacterium
TCTGCACTCAGGTTGTTAAAAACTGTTCTGTAAAGGAGTTACTTCCTATTATACAACAGAAAGTTGATACAGAATCGATCGTATATACCGATGGATTTAAAAGTTACGATGGCCTGGTAAATTTCGGGTATCGGAAGCATTACAGGATTCATCATGGGAAGAATGAATTTGCTGCCGGACGAAATCATATCAACGGTATTGAAAACTTCTGGAGTATTGCCAAGGTTTGGCTTTCAAAATGCAGAGGGATTCACAAATCAACGTTTTATCTCCATCTGAAGAGTGTGAATTCCGATTGAATTATCGTCACGAAGACCTCTATCAGAAACTCTTACAAATGTTTAGAAAACGACCCATTAACTTGTCTTGAACTTTAATATATCTTGTGTAAAAGTTGTATAAAACCGGAGGTACATGATGAAAAAACTGTTCAGCATGTTGTTGGGTTTTTTGGCTACGGCGGCACTGACCGCCGTCATCGGTCTACCGCTGGCCGCACGGGCGGTCACGTTCACGAATGCAACGCACATTGCCGACGGGGAGACGACCTACGAAGGCCAGCCCATAACGGTGGACGGTTGCACGCTCACAGTTGACGGCGCGCACACCTTCACCAACCTCTACCTGGTCAACAACGCGACGCTCACCCACACCGCCGGTGCGGCGGGAATGATGCTGACCGTTTCCGGGACGGTGTGGGTCGCGACAGGCTCGAAGATTGATGTCACCGCCTGCGGAGGCGGTCCGCGGGCGGGAACCACAGGGCGCTCGGGCGGCAGTTATGGCGGACGGGGCGAACCCCATGGCAGAGATACATCCTGCGAGGTCTATGGCGATGCCTTCGCGCCGGCGGAACTGGGGTCGGGGGGACACACGGCCCGCGGCGGCGGAGCCGTGCGGATCACGGCCGACACGCTCCAGCTCGACGGGCACCTGCGCGCCAACGGCCAGAATAGCGGCACCGATTACAACGGTGGCGGCAGCGGGGGGGCGATCTGGCTTGAGGTGGGCACACTGCAGGGGGCAGGTTCCATTGAAGCAAATGGCGGCCTGCATTCGTACAATCCCTGGGATTCGGGCGACGGTGGCGGAGGAAGGGTCGCGGTGTATTACGACGATGCCTCGGGGTTCGACCTCACGGCCATCCAGTGTGCCGCGATCAACGACGGCGCCGGAGCGGGCACTGTTTACCTCAAGGATAACGCCGAACCGTTCGGACGGTTGACACTGGACAACCGGGGGTACGTCCACGACGCGGCGCTCCCCACCGCTTTGACGGTGGGATCGAACCGCTTTGACCGGTTGTCCGTTGCGGGCAAGGCGCGCCTTGCCCTGACTGCAACCGAGCTGATGACGCTGTCCGCCTGTATGGTTTCCAATGCGTATGCGACTTTCAGCGGGGACGTGGCCGGGCCAGACCTGACCTTGATCAATGGCGACTGGACCCACAGCGGAGATTTCGGATTCAGCAATACGGTCGTTCTGTCGGGCGCGTCGGTTCTGCGGCATTCCGTCGGCGATTCGAGCGGGCTGTGGATCAAGGCAAAGTCGGTCAACGTGTCCAGCAACTCCTCGATAGATGTCACCGCCTGCGGCGGCGGTCCGCGGGCGGGAACCACAGGGCGCTCGGGCGGCAGTTATGGTGGACGGGGCGAGCCGTTTTCAGGAGGCACCTCCTGCGCCGTTTACGGCGATGCCTTTGCGCCGGCGGAACTGGGGTCGGGGGGGCACGCGACAACCCGCGGCGGCGGTGCCGTGCGGATCACGTCCGACACGCTCCAGATAAACGGGACATTGCGCGCCAACGGCCAAAATGGCGCCGAATACAACGGCGGCGGCAGCGGGGGTTCGATCTGGCTTGAGGTGAGCACACTGCAGGGGGCGGGTTCCATTGAAGCAAATGGCGGCGTTCATGGCATAGCTGCCGGCGACGGTGGCGGCGGGAGGGTTGCGGTGTATGCCCGTGACACCGACGGTTTCGCGCCTGCCGCTGTCGAGGCCAAGTCCGGCGGCGCCGGTGCCGAGTGGGGCACGGTCTTCCTGGGCGTTCCGCGCACGGTGGCGGTGATCTGTACGGGATCGGGCACCTGCGATCCGGCCGGGCCGGTGGTGATCGCCTACGGCGGCACCAACACCTTCGCCTTCACGCCGCTGCCGGTCTCGCTGGCCACCAACAACACGGAGATCACGCCCGCCGCCAACTTCGAGTGGGTCAACACCGGACTTTGGCGCGGCACAACCGCCGATGTGGCGTGGCTGGCGGCTGTCACCGGCCATGACACACTGGAGGCGGGCTTCGCGGCACTGACGGTGGAGCAGGCCGCGGCGCTGCCCGGCGGCGGCATGGAGGTGGCGGTCAGCGGTCTGGCCGGCTGGCGCTACACGCTCGAGCGGCGCCAGAGCCTGACCGTGGGCGCGTGGGAGCCGGTGCCGGGACAGGCAAACATCCTGTGCGAGGTGAGCGGGCCGCTGTGGCTGAGCGACACCGAGGTCTTTCCGCAGGCCTTCTACCGGGTGGTGGCGGCACGGTAATGTTGGATTGCTCACACAAATGACACAAAGTTTGAGAAAGGATTTTAACGCAGTGGAGACCGCCGTCCCCGGCGGGAAGATTAGAGGGCGGCAGGCTCTTGCCGCCGGTTGCGGCGTTGACGGCGCAACACCCTCCAGAGCAGGTACGGAAGCCCTGCGGTCCCGGTGAATTGGAGCCCGTGGTATATTCCGCCGGGGACGGCGGTCGTTGGGGGCGGCTGAGTTCCGGCGGTGCCTGCCGGTTTTGCGAAATGATCCGCGATCGGGGCGTGTGTGTCGCCATCATTTGCATGAGATTCGTATCCGGCGGGCGGCGGAAGAGGCGGGAATTGCTTCGCGCATCACGCCATACGAATATATCTGCAACATCTGGACTTCTGCTCCGCATCGGTTTAAGTTTGATCCGTTTCAGTACACTGCGGGGCTAAACAACCAGTCCACTCTTTATGATTTACTGCGGCTATGGATCTGTTTGAGAAAAAAACACCGGAAACAGTGCGAACGGTGCCGGGCGGCACGGCGCCGCTGGCAGCGCGGATGCGTCCGCGGACACTGGATGAAATCGCGGGACAGGATCATATTCTCGGCGCCGGCAAGCTGCTGCGCCGCGCGATTGAGGCCGACCGGATTGCGAGTATTATTCTTTACGGTCCGCCGGGCTGCGGCAAGACATCGCTCGCCGAAGTGATTGCGCTGACGACGGATTGCCGGTTTGAGCGCACGAGCGGTGTGCTGGCGAATATTGCTATTCTGCGTAAACTGCTTGATCAGGCCGCCGGCTGGAAAAAAATTCATCAGCAGGATACGATTTTATTTATTGATGAAATTCACCGGTTTAATAAAGCGCAGCAGGATGTGCTGCTGCCATATGTTGAGAGCGGCGATATCATTCTGATCGGTGCCACAACACACAATCCCTGTTTTTTCATCAATACGCCGCTGAATTCGCGTTCACAGATTTTTCAACTGAATGCGTTGAGCCAGGAGGCAATAGTTCAGGTTTTGCGCCGGGCGCTGGATGCGCCGGAAGGTTTAAACGGCATGGTGACGGCAGCGGATGACGCGCTGATGCATCTCGCAACGGTGTGTGATGGCGATGCGCGCCGGTCATTGAACGCGCTGGAAATCGCGGCGCTGACAACTCCGCCGGACGATGATGGAATCGTGCGCTTGACGCGTGCCGAAACGGAAGAGTCGGTGCAGAAAAAGGCGGTGTCGTACGATCATGATGAAGATGAGCATTACGATACAATTTCGGCGTTCATTAAAAGCGTACGCGGATCCGATCCGAACGCTGCAGTTTACTGGCTGGCAAAGATGCTTTACGCCGGTGAGGATCCGCGGTTTATTGCGCGCCGGCTGGTGATACTGGCATCGGAAGACGTCGGCAACGCCGATCCGCGCGGGATTTCAGTGGCGGTGGCGGCGATGCACGCAGCGGATTTCGTCGGTATGCCGGAAGCACGGATTATTCTGGCACAGGCAGCGACGTATCTGGCGTGTGCGCCGAAAAGTAATGCGGCGTATCTGGCGATTGATGCGGCATTGAAGGATGTTGAGGAAGGCCGCATGCTGCCGGTTCCCGATCATTTGAAAAATGCGCCGCATCCCGGCAAGGGCGATGTGAAATATAAATACGCGCACGCCGGCAAAGACCATTTTGTTGATCAGGAATATGTGCCGACGGATAAAATTTATTACATGCCGACTGATCAGGGGTACGAAGAGATAATCAAAAAACGGATTGCTTACTGGGATTCGCTGCGGAAGAAGAAAAAGAAATAAACCGCAGATTACACAGATAAAAATGGATTTTATCGGCCGCAAAAAACACGGAAAAACCGTGAATGAGAAAAGGCAGGGCGCGCAGTCCCTTGCGCGCCGGAAATATTGTTGCGGACGGCAAGAGACTGCCGTCCCTGCCAGACAGAAAAGGCGCGGAAAACTCCGCGCCTTTTTCTTTTCGCATTTCTGCGCCGGAATTAACTCAACGCTTCAACGAGCGTGGCTTCCTGCTGAACGCCCATAAACTCTCTCACTTTTTCGCCGCCTTTGAAAATAAGAATGGTTGGAATCGA
This sequence comes from Kiritimatiellales bacterium, assembly GCA_041656295.1. Taxonomy (NCBI): domain Bacteria; kingdom Pseudomonadati; phylum Kiritimatiellota; class Kiritimatiellia; order Kiritimatiellales; species Kiritimatiellales bacterium. Next base: position 4,611 of record JBBADV010000035.1, read on the forward strand.
CCGCACGCCGAACTGGGCGGCGAGCGCCGGCGCTTCATCCACATTCACTTTCGCGACAACCGCTTTTCCGGCGACGGCATCCGCTACTTTTTCAAGGATCGGTTCCTGCATTTTGCATGGGCCGCACCACGTTGCAAAAAAGTCGACCAGCACATTTCCGGCGGCAACCGTTGTATTAAAATTATCCACAGTAAGAATTTTCACTTTATCCGACATGACGTATTCCTTTCTTTATTTTTAAATGTAGCATACGGGCACGGTTTATACATTAAAAAGAAACTCAATTATATCGCCGTCCTGTACGATATATTCTTTACCTTCGGTGCGCATGACACCTTTCTCACGGCAGGCAGTTTCGTCGCCATACTTCACGTAGTCATCAAACGAAATTACCTGTGCGCGAATGAAACCGCGTTCAAAATCGGAATGGATTACGCCGGCGGCCTGCGGCGCCTTCCAGCCGTGATGAATGGTCCACGCGCGCACTTCCTTCGGGCCGGCAGTGAGATAGCTGATAAGCCCGAGCGTATGATAGCCGGTGCGCGCAATCCGGTCGAGTCCGCTTTCCGTCACACCGTATGCCTTTAAAAACCCGGCGGCTTCGGCTTCGTTCATTCCCGCCAGCTCCTCTTCCATTTTCGCGCAGATTTTCACCGTATCCGCACCTTTTAAGTCGGCGTATTTTTTTACAGACAGCACGTGATCATTATCCTGAGCCATTCCTGATTCATCAACGTTCGCACAATAAATAATTTTTTTATCTGACAGCAGCGGAACCTCTTTTAAGTGTACTTTGATTTCATCGTTGTCCCGCTCCGGAAAACTCACCGCCGGGTTGCCGGCACCGAGATGATCGGCAAGACGTTGTAGCAACGGCAGAGCTGCCGCCGCTTGTTTATCCGCGCGCGCCAGTTTTTCCACGCGCTGAATTCGCGTTTCCCACGCCTGTATATCAGCAAGGATCAACTCTGTTTCAATGATTTCGATATCGCGCAGCGGATCGACCGTGCCGTTGACATGCACCACATTTGTATCGTCAAAACAGCGCACTACATGCAGCAGTGCATCCGCTTCGCGTATGTTTGCTAAAAATTTATTTCCCAGTCCTTCACCGCGGCTCGCACCTTTTACTAAACCGGCAATATCAACAAAATCAACTGTGGCATGAACTGTGCGCTGCGGTTTGCGCATTTCTGCCAGTTTATCAATCCGCGCATCCGGCACCGGGACAATTGCTCTGTTCGGTTCAATGGTGCAGAATGGATAATTCGCCGCTTCCGCATTCTGTGCACGTGTTAACGCATTAAAAATAGTTGATTTGCCAACGTTCGGCAGTCCCAGAATTCCAATACTCAAACTCATAGAAATCTCCGTAAAAGCCGGGGAACTTACCGGTAACGGTGAATAAAAACCATAAAAATATGTCGGCATTCGCTGTTGCATTTTTTAAAGTCGATCTGAAAATTTTATCAGTCTGTGAAAAGTAACGATCCAATTGAAGTGAAAGCTGCAAGCGGTATTCAACCATCATATTTTAAATCGGCGTTGCGGAGAAAAATTGCGGCGCTGAAAAAAAATGCCTGTGCCGGCGACTTGCAGCACGAAAGTAAAATGATTGTCCAGCGGATTACATCGCTGCCGATTTTTCGGGCGGCAATCAATGTCGGCGCTTATCTTCCGGTTTTCGGAGAGCCGGATATTCTGCCGCTGTTTGATGTTCCGGCGAAGAAATTTTTTATTCCGGCATTTGACGAAAATACCGGCAGTTACCGGCTGGCGGAATTAATGCCCGAATTGCACGCCGGTAAATTCGGAATTCCGGAACCGCCGGCGCCGGCGTTTGCCGGTGCAAATGAGATTCATCTGTTGATTGTTCCGGGCGTTGCGTTTGATGCCGGCGGCCGGCGGCTGGGTCGCGGTGGCGGGTTTTACGACCGGATTCTATCATTATATACTGCACCTGTGGTCGGTGTTTGTTTTAATTTTCAAATCATGGATTTCATTCCTCAAGAGCCGCACGACCGGCGGACGAGCTTTGTAGTGTCCGGTGATCATTTTTTCAGCGTGTGCGGTTAGGCCGTACACTCTTTGCATTCGACATTCTGCGCGATGTGCGTTATTGTAAGCGGCTTGAATATTAACTTTTAAATTATAGGATTTAATATGGGCGGATTGGAGTTTTGGTGGAACAGCATTCAGGACATTGTGGTCAGTATAGGCTTTATGGTGCTGGGCTTTTTCTTTCACGCGTTCCTGATGCGCGCAAATGCGGTGGCGGCGGGTCAAAAGGGCTCGGCGATTCTTGACGAGGCAAAGAAACAGGCGGAGACGCTGAAGCACGAGGCAAAAATTGCGGCGCGTGAAGAGGTGCTGAAATCGCGTGAAAATGCAGAGCGGGATCTGGCGCAAAGCCGTGCAAATCTGCTCGCGCTGGAAGAGCGGGTGATTGCCCGTGAAAAAGATATTGCCCGCAAACTCGAAATGCTCGAAACGAAAGACCGTACGCTGACCGCAAAGCTTGATGAAGTAGATCAGACGAAAAATCAGTTGAAAGAACAGCGGCGCGAACTCAAAGAGCGGATTCAGGAGGAAAACAGCCGCATTCAGGAGGTCGCTGATTTTTCCACGGATGAAGCGCGTAAGATCATCATGAGCCGGATGGAAAAAGAGCTCGAAGGTGAAATCAGCGGCATGATCCGCCGGCAGCAGAAAGAGGTTTATGAAAAAACGCGCGAAGAGGCGCGCGACCTCGTTTGTTCTGCGATTGAACGCTATGCCGGCGAGCACGTCGGCAGCATTACGATGACGCAGGTCAAGCTGCCGTCCGAAGATATGAAAGGCCGGTTAATCGGTAAAGAAGGCCGCAACTTCCGTTCGTTCGAACAGGAATCCGGCGTCAATCTCATTATCGACGAAACACCGGGCTATGTTCAGCTGTCCAGCTTTGATCCGATCCGCCGCGAAGTTGCACGCGTCGCGCTTGAAAAGCTGCTCGCCGACGGACGGATCCATCCGGCCAGCATTGAAGATACCATTAAAAAAACACAGGATGAGATTAACGATGTTATTCGTCAGGCCGGCGAAGAGGCGCTGTATAAGCTTGGAATTACCGGTGTTGCACCGGAGCTGATTAATATCCTGGGTAAACTCAAATACCGCACCAGCTATAAACAAAACGTACTTGAACACTCCGTCGAAATGGCATCGCTGATGTCAATGATGGCAGCCGATCTGGATCTGGACATCAATCTCGCCAAACGTGTTGGACTTTTTCACGACCTTGGCAAAGCAGTAGACCATGAAGTAGAGGGGCCGCACGCGGTGATTGGCGCAAATCTACTGCGTAAATACGGCGAAACGCCGCTCGTTTACAATGCGGTTGCTGCACATCATGATGACGTTGAGCGCAACAGCGTCTATGCGGTACTTGCCGCTGCCGCCGATACTATCACTGCAGCCCGTCCCGGCGCGCGCAGCGACACTACCGATCTTTATCTGCAGCGCCTTGAAAAACTCGAAAAAATCGCCAGGTCATTCCAAGGTGTTGAGAAAAGTTACGCAATTCAGGCCGGCCGCGAACTGCGGGTTATTGTTGAGCACGAGAAAATCAATGACGCCGCCGCACTGATTCTTGCACGTGATATTGCCAGCCGGATTCAGGATGAAGTGAAATATCCGGGACAGATTAAAGTTACCGTCATTCGTGAAATGCGCGCGATTGAATTTGCAAAATAGACGCCGGTATACAACGGGTGTTTGAATCCGATCATCCGCTTGTTGAACATCATCTGACGCATCGGCGGAATCAAGAGAGCTCGCAACATATTTTCCGTTCCGGTATACGCCGGCTTTCCGCTCAGCTTGCCACTGAAACCACGCGTGACCTCCCGGTGAAAAACTGAGGTGCGAAAACCATGCGCATACTGTTCAGCGTTGCTTTACCGCAGGGGATTTCTGCCATGCAAACCACGCATCCTATTTAGAAAACCCAAAAAAGCGTTTATATTCTGCCGGGCTCGACGCCGGTGGCTGTTCTTAATACGCTGAAGTAGACGCGGCGACTCCTGTTGCGTCTATTTTAGTTGATTCTGAAAAAGGCAGATTGATCAATGTTTGCAATGGTCATCCCTGCTTTTTCAATGAAGGTTTCTGCAAGGGTTTGGTGGCTTTTTGCTAAAAACCCTGCAATGATCTCCCCCATGAAAGCCGTTAAAATTCCTCATTCCCCGCAGGGCGATCTGTTCTGCATGGAGCTGGCTCGCATCATTGATCCGGATCATGCGCTGGTACGTTTGAGCCGGGCAGTGGACTGGGTGCGTTTTGAGGAGGCGTTCGGAAAAACGTACTGCGAGAATAACGGCCGGCCGGTGGTGAGCGTGCGGCTGATGGTAGCGTTGCATTTTCTAAAGCACACGTTTGATCTGAGCGATGACGCGGTGGTGGACGGCTGGGTGGAGAACCCGTACTGGCAGGCGCTGAGCGGGAATCAGTATTTTGAGCATAAGCGTCCGGTAAACTCATCAAGCATGACGCGTTTTCGTAAACGCATCGGTGACGCTGGCGCGGAGGAACTGCTCAAAGAAACGATCGCCTCAGGGCTGCGGATGAAGGCGATTAAATCGCAACAGTTAAAAACGGTGAATGTGGATACAACGGTGCAGGAAAAATTGATTCGTTTCCCAACCGACGGACGGCTGTACAACCGCGCGCGGGAGCATCTGGTGAAAGAGGCGGCGGCGCGGGGCATCAAGCTGCGGCAGAACTACAACCGCAAGGCGAAAACGGAACTGCTCAATGTGCATCGTTACGCGCATGCGCGCCAGATGAAGCGGTCGCAGGCCAGCGTGAAGACACTGAAGAATTATCTTGGGCGGGTGATTCGCGACATTGAACGTGGCGCCCCGCAGCCGGATGAAGAGCTGAAGGGCAAACTTGAGCTGGCGAACCGGATCTACGCACAGCAGCGCGCCGATAAAGGAAAAGTCTACAGTGTCCACGAGCCGCACGTCGAATGCCTCAGCAAAGGCAAAGCGCACAAGAAATATGAGTTTGGATGCAAAGTCAGCGTAGCGGTTACAGCCAAAGGCAACTGGTTCACCGGAGCGTGTGCGCTGCACGGTAATCCATACGACGGCCACACGCTGTCACCGGCGCTGGAGCAGGTGAAGCGCATCACCGGTAAAGAACCGGAGGAGGCCTTCGTCGATATGGGCTATCGGGGTCACAATTACACCGGCGCGTGCACGGTGCATGTTGAGAGAAAACGCCGTGGAAGCCTGCCGAAACGATTATGGAAAAAGATGAAGCACCGTGCCGCCGTTGAGCCCAGCATCGGACATCTGAAAAGCGGACACCGGCTCAACCGGAACCGGTTAAAAGGAAAAGAAGGCGATCAGCTCAATGCGATCCTGAGTGCCGCCGGGATGAACTTCGCCAAGCTGCTCAAAGCAGCCTTGTGTCCATTCATCTTCTGGCTGCAACGCATCCAGCGCCGGCAGTTTTATCCTGTTGCACAATCTGCCAGGGCATACCCACTCCTTGCCGCCGCCTGAAAACCGCCTTTTTCAGCGGCGACTATTTTACCATCGAATCTGATAACCGCCTTCAAGCGTAAATACATTTTTTAAATGCCGGATCTCCGGCGGATCAAGAATCACTTCAACCACATCGAAACGAATATACGGCGGACGAAGTTTCCGGCGCTGCATAAAGCGCATGGCTGCGCGTGACAGTTTCCGGCGCTTGGCTTTATCTACCGCTGATACCGGCGCTCCAAAGTCTTCAGTGCGGCGCGTTTTCACTTCAACAAATACCAGTGTTTCCCCGTCGCGTGCAATCAAATCAATTTCATCACGACCCACCCGCACATTCCGTGCGAGAATCTTTATTTTCGACTTTTTTAAAAATCTTGCCGCGCGCAATTCACCGGCGCGTCCTGTACGTAAATGTGCCGCTGCTTTTTTCCACTTAAACCATCTTGTAAAAACCCCAATCACTAATAAAACTTTAAAAGATATCGATCGGTAATTCAATCAAGTTTTAAATTTTAGATGTTTAGTCCCACAGTGTGCTGGAGTGATGTATAACGAGCTCCGGAGGGATGAATTACGGGACAGATAGTACACGGATGCGCCCGTACGACTGAGGCGGTGCGTCGAACGATACAATATCGTCAAGAGAGCCTGAATGTTCTGGCGCGCCGACACGGCATTAACCCGAAAACCGTAGCGAAACGGCGACAGCGCACAACCGTACAGGATGCCCCGATGGGGCGCCAGGCAACCCCGGTCAACGGTGCTGAGCAAGGAGGAAGAAGCCGCCTGTGTCGCTTTTCGGCAACACACGCTGCTTCCTCTCGATGATTGTCTTTACAGCCTGCAGACCGCCATACCTCATTTAACACGCTCCTCTCTGCATCGTTGCTGCCAACGTCATGGGATTAGCCGGCTGCCGGATACCAAAGATCCCCGGAGCAAACGGAAATTCAAAACCTGTCCGATCGGGTTTTTCCATATCGACATCGCTGAGGTCCGCACGGAAGAAGGCAGGTTATA
>JBBADV010000036.1 GCA_041656295.1 Kiritimatiellales bacterium
GTGTCATCCTTATGAGTCAACGAAACAATCCGCCCCCCTCTGCGGCCCGTGCTTCGGTGTCTTTTTTTATGAGTCAATTCGCGCCATACGAATATATCTGCAACATCTGGACTTCTGATCCGGATCGGTTTAAGTTTGATCCGTTCCAGCACACTGCGGGACTAAACATCTAATTTTATAATTCGATATTTGCAAACGCGCCCGGCGGGCGCGCAATGATGAATCAATAGAAAACGTTCTATCACGCTGTTGCGAGGAGAGTTTTTACGGCATTGATTAATTCGGCAAGGGCAACAGGTTTTTCAAGGGTTTTATTGGCGCCCATCTGTTCGGCTTGTGACAGGAAATTAAAGGGCGCCTCGCGCATGCCGCCGGAAATTGCAATGACAGGCAGGCCGGGCGAATTCGCGCGCAATCGTTGTATCAGCTCAAGTCCGTCCATTTCCGGCATCATGATGTCGGTGATGACAAGGTCGGGCTCACGTTCTCTGGCGGCAGCCAGACCTTCGTGTCCGTTGCCGGCAACGGCGACGGAGTAGCCTTCGATTTCGAGCACCTGCTGAAAGAGGCCGCGGACGGCTTCATTGTCTTCGATGATCAGAATATGACCCATGACGCAGATCCTTTTTGTCAGCGGATTTCTTGAGCGCAGTGTAAACGACATTCAATAATCCGGGAATGGAAAACGGTTTTTGCAGGAAATAATATTCGTTGTGGTCAAGCTCTTCCCGCAATACGGGCGTATGATCGCGGCTGATGAAGAGCACAGGCATGTTCAGATTTTTTTCATGCAACTGGTGCACCAGCTCAATGACAGTTTTATCCGGCAGGGCGGCGGCACATATGAACAGATCGAAGCCGGAGCTCCGGGCAACGGTTTGCAGTGCCTCTTTGACGGTACCGACGGTTGCGGTTTTATAACCGGCGGACGTTAAGGCCGGTCCGGCGGGGCTGCCCGCAGCGCAGTCATCGCTGAGAATAAGAATGGACTTTTCTTCGACAGCGCAAATTCCGGGTGACGGATTCACTCCGGTTTCTTCAACATGATCCGCCGGCAGATAAACGTTGAAGGTGGTTCCGCTGCCGAGTTCGGTAAGGATGGTAATCCAGCCGCCGGCATCTTTTACAATGCCGTACACAACGGCGAGTCCGAGTCCGGTGCCCTGATCAATCCCTTTGGTGGTGAAAAACGGCTCAAAGAGCCGTTCTTTTACTTTGTTGCTTATGCCGGTGCCGGTGTCACGAATGGAAATACAGACGAACGAACCGGGGCGGCCGGCGGGCATTGCGGCAGCGGCTTCAGGCTCGAGCGTGATGTTTTCTGTGGCGATGAGCAGATCGCCTCCGGCCGGCATGGCATCGCGCGCGTTCAGGGCGAGGTTCATGACAATCTGTTTTATCTGATCATAGTCCGCGTGAACCGGATAGAGTTCCGGCGACAGATGAAACGTGCAGTTAATGCTGGTACCAAGCAGGCGGAGCAGCGGTTCGGTTTCGCGAATCGGAACATTGAGATCAATCTGCCGTTTGCCGCCCGGTCCGGCGCGGCTGAATGACAGCAGCTGGCGCGTTACTCCGGCGGCGTGCCGGGCGGCTTTTTGAATCTCCAGCGCGTTTTTCTGTTCCGGTGTGCCGTCTTTCAGCCGCCGCAGCAGCAGGTCGCTGAAGCCGAGAATGGCCTGCATCACATTGTTGAAATCATGCGCGACGCCGCCGGCGAGCTGTCCGACAGCATCCATCCGCTGATTCTGCAGGAAGGCGTTTTCAAACTGCTTTTTAACAGCGGCCTGTTCCGCCGTGCGCTGTTGAACTCTGTTTTTAAGCCGTGCAGCGCGCGTGGAAAAAACGGCAGTAAGAACCGTTAAGAGCAGCGTCAGCGCCGTCCCGGCCACCAACGTTAGAGTTGATATATGTTTGATACTGTGCAATTCAGTAGATGCGAAAAACAGATTGTGCAGCCGCCGGTATTCCGGCAGGTGCATATCATCCGCATGAAACGAAAATTTTCGCGCAGCCGGCGGCAAAATCGCCGTCGTCGCCGCATACGCCTGCCGGCCGGGCTCGCGCCGCAGCGGTTCTTTCGTGCACTGACCGTAAGCGCGACCGACCCCGAGTGCCGCCGGCGCCAGAATCAGTATCAGACCGGCATACATTCCGGCACACCGGAACTTTTTCATCTGCTTCAACAGACCGGAGCTTGCTGTTGTTTTCATGAACTTCATTTTCCGGCATGGAACATAGCCCTGTTTTCTCCGGAAATGAACAGCAAAATCATGCGAACCGAACAGATGCAACGCAACTTCTGGATGCGCGTTTCCGGCAGTTGGATATACAATCAGAAAATCCCTGCAAAAAATCAAAGGGTGTCAAAAAATATTTCGGGAGGGATGACGTTGATTCCGTCTATATACATTTTCGTGATTATTTTGCCGCTTCTGCAAAAAATCCGTTTCTAACAGGCACATCAGTGCTTATACTGATGGCTGTTCAATTGATAGAGATGAGTTCCGAACCAAAATCTGAAAAAAGTTTAACCATCGATCCGTGCATTGCACATTTTCTGCAGTTTCTGCAGGGCGAGAAAAATGCATCGGTGCATACGGTAACGAACTATCTGAATGATATAAATCAATTCATTCAATTGATCTGGGGCGATGAACTACAGCCGCCGTACCGGTGGAAAGATGCAGACCGTTTTTCCGCGCGCAAATTTCTGGTGGAATTTCAAAAGCTGGAGATGGAACCCGCAACAACCCGCCGGAAACTTTCCGCGCTGCGTTCGTTTTATAAATTTCTGGTGCGCGAAGAATATGTACCGAACAATCCATTCAGCGGGCTGCTCCTGCCGAAAAAAGGCAGTTACCTGCCGGCAGTTTTGTCTGCCGGTGAAGTGGACCAGCTGCTCGCCGCACCGCGTGAAATGGGAAAAGCGGAAAAGAAAAAGACTATTTTTGATGAATATATTCCGGTGCGCGACACCGCAATTCTGGAAGTGCTTTACAGCACCGGTATGCGGGTCGGCGAGCTGGTATCGCTGACCGAAGACCGGATTGAAATTCTTTCCGGTGTTGTGCGCGTGCATGGCAAAGGAAATAAGGAGCGGCTTTGTCCGCTGGGACGCCCCGCAGAAACTGCATTGCAGAATGCATTGTCGATGCGCGCCGAAGTCTGGAACTCGCTCGGGATTCCCGGCGATCGCCGGAATGTAATTTTTTTGAATAAACACGGCGGAAAAATTACGGCGCGTTCGATTGAACGGATGATGAAAAAATATGTTGTATACTGCGGATTAAAACCAACGGTTTCACCGCATACACTGCGGCACAGTTTTGCCACGCACATGCTGGACAACGGTGCCGATCTGCGCAGCGTTCAGGAACTGCTGGGACATTCAAGCTTGTCTACCACGCAAATCTACACGCACGTTTCCATTGAAAAACTAAAACGTGTTTATGAGACTGCTCATCCGCGCGCATAAAAAAACTCAGTTGTGATAAACAGTCACGAAAATACGGTTCATGCCGTTTGCACAGTTCATCCACCGCAATCGCGTTATGATCGCAACCGGCACGCACGTTCGGACATGCAGCATGTTCAAAAGTTTACGTTTTCATATTGTATTCCGGCGCGAAAAGCGGTTGTGCTTCGCAGAGATTCAGCAGCACGGGATAAAGATCGTCATCCCGGTGATTGAAACGGTATTCGCACTCTTTGAGATGCATGATAAATTTATTTACATCCATAGCATGAAATTTTAAAAACCGGCGGTATATTCTCCTCCAGAATTCCTCGATATCAGTAATAAGCGCGGAATGCTCGTGCAGGTGATACAGCCGGCACTGTTTATTACCGAAATGAATCTCAGCATGAGATCTGTTTTGAATCACACTGTCGCCGGCCGACAGTGTATAGACTTTCCCGTCGCACCAGACCACCCCGAAAACTGAATGTTCTTTGCCGGGGTCCGCAGCAGCAGTGCCGATCAACGGACTCTCCTGCTCGCACAGCGCAACAACCCGCTTCCGCAGTGCAATAAAAATCCGTTCGATAATATTCCGGCTGATGCTGGTAAACATTGCACTTTTAGAAACATTAATATCCATTGAAAAACATTTTATTACTTTTTTGAATTCTGCCTCGGAAAGCACAGACCGGTATATATATTTGTTTTTCATAATGATCAATCCGGAGCGGGACGATGCGGCATGCCCTGTTTCCCCTCAAACCTTGTTTCGTCAGACGTTCCATTATTTTTGAAAGACTTGATCAGCATAATGAATATAACCGCGCATGCAATCAGGAACTTTTGAGACCTTTTCCATCACTTGATTGTGCTGACATCTTAAAGTTGCTTTTACGTTGAGAGGTTAAACTGTGAAAATTTCCGGCGCGGAAGGTCGATGACTTTCATTAAACCTGTTCAGGTGCTTTGCGTGTACGATTTTCTGAATTCGCGCGGTGCAATTCCGGTATACTGCTTGAATTGCCGTGAAAAAAATAGACGGATGAATAACCCAGCCGCTCGGCAATTTGGCCGATGGTCAAACTGGATGTGAGCAGATAATTTTGCGCGCGTTCGATGCGAGCGGTGACGATGTTGTAATTCCCCCGCCATTCCGGCAGGAATCCTGTTCGCCGGGATTGGCTTTGACGGCGGTGCAAAGAGGTGTGTGAGCGGCTCATTAATAAACTGCGCCGATGATCCGCTCCGGCGGCGGTTGTGTATGCCGGGGCTGGATCACCGCTACCGGTGGAAGTTCCGCTTGAAAATGATCATTTCTACATTCGCAAAGTCTGGGAAATCATAGTGCATGAAAAACGTCGGCAGCCGGTTCTTTTTTCAAAAAGCCTTGTTCAGAGCACAGTGTTTGAGGTAAGCTTGCCGGTATAATTAAAGGATTGAATTATGGCTTCGAGCGATATTTATGAAATTAAAGAAAATCCGCGGGCGAAACCGGTCAAGTCGAACCGTTTCCGGCGCCACCGGCGCGAAAAAACATTTTCTGAAGCCACTGAAGAAATTTCGTTGAATCATAAACGCCGGAGCAAAAACAGCGGGTTCCGGCGTTTCCGGCATCAAATGAAAAAGCCGGGCTACAGCCGCCGGTTCTGGCTGATTACAATTGGCATTATTACTACGGCAGTGCTTGCTATCTTTATCTGGGATCAGTTTTTCCGTTACCCGGAAGAAGCAGAACGTATGCCGGGACAGGAAAAATTTTATCACCGTATTCCGCGGTACGACTGAAAAGAGAGACACGAAATTTAAGACCGGCAAAAGAGGGTTTTAAATTTCAGGTTTACCGCTTTGCTGCCCCGGCGTTGTCGAGCCCTTCTTCGCTTTAAATCAGGTTCTGATATTCAAGCCTTCCGTCAACCCTCGTTCCAGTTTTTAAACAAATCGTTGAAAAAGCTGTTGGTTTTCTGCTGCCATGTTTTCCAAAACGGCTGCGGTTTTGCGGCGTACGGCGGCGGACTGACTTCAATATCAGGTTCATCAAGCGTAACCCACTGCCGCTGCGCATGCATCATTGCCACGGACCGGTATTCTGCTCCGGCGGCCTGATAGATAAAAATTGCGATCAGAATTAAAATCCAATTCCACGTCATCAGTCCGAAAACTCCAAATACAACCGCCATAATTTTCCCGATGCGCACGGCAAGTCCGGTGGCCTTTAACAGTCCGAGTTTCGGCGTCATCACCGCACGAAAAATGCGTCCGCCGTCCATCGGAAACGACGGCAGCAGATTGAAGAGGCAGAGCATCAAATTAATTCCGGCGAGCGAAGCCAGCAGCGGGCTGACCGGTGCCAGAAAAATAAAAAACACAAACAGCAGAAAACTCGTTACCGGACCGGCGAGTGCAATGAGCAGCTCACTTTTGGCGCTGGTCGGCAGTCCGCTCATTTTGGCAACACCGCCGATCGGCAGCAGCAGGATTTCATGTACACGGCAGCCTTTTTTGATTGCAACCCATGAATGGCCGAGTTCATGTGCAGCAACGCAGCCAAAAAGGCCGGCGGCCAGCAGAACGCCGTACAATCCGCTGGCAAATGCAATTAGAATCAGCAGAATGATCAATGTAATGTGAATACGAATCGGAATTCGCATTACAGTGGTCAATAAATAGGAAGATTTAATCATATGCGGAGTTTCGGCGGTGGCGGGGAAACTGTCAAGGCACAATGGAAACAGCAGGCGGTAAATTAAAATTATCCTGCTGTAAATTTTCAACATTTCTTCACTCCTTTGCTCCAATCTCTTGACTTGCTTCCGGCGATTCCTGTAAGTTTCGCGGAATTTTTAATGAACCCGGTCCTTATGCAGGACTTACAAACTGGAGAAAATATGGCTACAAAAATTGGTATTAACGGTTTCGGCCGCATCGGTCGCATGGTTTTCCGTGCCGCCGCTGCCAGCAGTGACATCGAAGTGGTTGGAATTAACGACCTGCTCGACGTCGATTATCTGGCATATATGCTGAAATTCGACTCCGTACACGGTCGCTTTAAAGGCACCGTTGAAACGAAGGACGGCAAACTGATTGTCAATGGCAAAGCAATCCGCATTACTGCTGAAAGAGACCCGGCCAATCTGAAATGGAATGAAGTCGGCGCTGAAGTGATCATCGAGTCCACCGGACTTTTCCTCACGGATGAAACCGCCCGTAAACATATCACCGCCGGCGCGAAAAAGGTTATTCTTTCCGCTCCGTCCAAAGATGCAACACCGATGTTTGTCTGCGGCGTGAATACCGATTCCTACGCCGGTCAGGACATCGTTTCCAATGCATCCTGTACTACCAACTGCCTTGCTCCGCTGGCTAAAGTTCTGAATGACAATTTCGGTATCGAAAAAGGTCTGATGACCACCGTACACGCCACGACTGCAACACAGAAAACTGTTGACGGCCCGTCGCATAAAGACTGGCGCGGCGGTCGCGGAATTCTCGAAAATATCATTCCGTCCTCCACCGGCGCAGCGAAAGCCGTGGGTAAAGTTATTCCGGAGCTCAATGGAAAGCTCACCGGCATGGCATTCCGTGTTCCGACATCGAATGTTTCGGTGGTTGACCTGACCGTTGTGCTGAAAAAAGAGTGCTCTTACGAAGATATCTGCAAAGCGATGAAAGATGCTTCCGAAGGCGCACTTAAAGGCATTCTCGGTTACACCGAAGAGGCTGTTGTTTCTACGGACTTCGTCGGCGAAGTCTGCACATCCGTCTTCGACGCCAAAGCCGGAATCCAGCTCGACGGCTCATTCGTCAAACTTGTTTCCTGGTACGACAACGAGTGGGGCTACTCCAACAAAGTCCTGGACCTCGTTAAAGTTATCGCCAAGTAAGGATTGGATTTAGCTGTTTAGTCCCGCGGTGTGGTGGAACGGATCAAATTTAAACCGATCCGGAGCAGAAGTCCAGATGTTGCAGATATATTCGTATGGCGTGAGGCCATGTAATGTTTTGAGCCGTTTGGCAAAGTAACAGGCCATCAAAAAGGTCTGTATGTGTTCTTTCAGCTGATCATGGGTTCCATAGTGATAACGCTTCACCGTGGCCTCTTTCAACGTCCGGTTCATCCGCTCAACCTGTCCGTTGGTCCAGGGATGGTTGGGTTGGGTCAACCGGTGATCTACATTGTTTCGGGCGCAAGCCGGTTCAAAGGCATGTGCGCGAAAAAGACCCCGCAATCCATTGCCTGCTTAATATCCGCTGTCGCAGACCGCCGGTTACCCGGCGAGGTAAACCGGGTTCCGTTATCCGTTAATACGGTGTGGACAGTATCAGGAACGGCCCGGATGAGCTCTGGAAGAAAGTCGGCGGCAATTCGCCGGGCTGCCTTTTCGTGAAGCTGAACAACAGTAAATTTTGACGTACGGTCAATGGCAGCAAACATATATAACCTGCCTTCTTCCGTGCGGACCTCAGCGATGTCGATATGGAAAAACCCGATCGGACAGGTTTTGAATTTCCGTTTGCTCCGGGGATCTTTGGTATCCGGCAGCCG
>JBBADV010000037.1 GCA_041656295.1 Kiritimatiellales bacterium
CGCTCTTGACTCCAGACTCATCGTTTCCATCCCTCCAGCAACAGGGTGTCATCCTTATGAGTCAACGAAACAATCCGCCCCCCTCTGCGGCCCGTGCTTCGGTGTCTTTTTTTATGAGTCAATTCGCACGGCGGCAAGCGGATGATAGTGCGCCGCTGTCATCGTTTGATCGTCAAGCGACATTCGTACATCAGCCTCCGGGTGAAAATAATCCGGCATAAACAGACCGTCCTCGTCATCATCACCGATCTCCAGCCATTCGCCGGCATACAGCGGATGCCCTGTTGTTAACAGGAAAACTCCGCCGGATTTCAGCAGCGCCGCAGCATCCGCAATCACCTTCACCGGATTCGCCGCAAACGGCAGCGCGTACGTTGAATGGATAAAATCGAAGACCGGTTTATTGCCCAGGTTCTCGCTCAGTAAGTCCATCGACATGCACCGGAAATCGACATTCACATTTTCAGCGCCGGCAATTTTTCTGCCGGCAGCAAGCTGTTTTTGCGAAATATCAATTGCTACACACTCTGCATTGCACTTTGTTAAAAAAATTGAATTCTGCCCGGCACCGCAGCCAATCTCCAGACACCTTCGGTTTTCGACCGGCGGCAGAAGATTCAAAACTGAATCGCCGCAAATCAGCGGACCGTAATGGAAGTCGTTCGTTGAAATTCGCGTTTCGCGCTGATAAATCTCCGCCAGATCATTCCAGTAGCGTGCGCTGCTTTTATCCGTATTGTGCTTAAAATTCATATTCATCCCGTGCAAACACCAGCCCGCCCCATTCGCTGTCGCAGTCGCGCACTTTTTCATGTCCGCCGAGCTGCACAAATGTATCGGCCACGCTGTCGAGCTCCACTTCGCGTATCCCGGTGAGCATAAGATATTTTCCGGCAATACGCAAAAGAGTCGGCGCATGATCAATCAGCAGCGATGCATAGAGGTTGGCACAGACAATATCAAATTTTTCGTCCGGCCAGCCATCAGTCATATCGTGCTGCCGGAATTCAGTGTGTTCCGTTACGCCGTTTTCTTTTGCGTTGATTTTTGACTGCTCAATGCAAACCGGATCGAAATCTGTGCCGACTGCTTTTTTAACGCCCAGTTTCGCCGCTGCGATTGCCAGGATTCCGGTGCCGGTACCAATATCCAGCATCGTCTTCGCACCGCTCGCCGGCACAAAACGATCAAGCTGCTCCAGGCAAAAACGCGTTGTAAAATGGTTTCCGGTACCGAAACTCAGTCCCGGATTGATTACCAGTTCAATGCGATCGCTTTCGCCGGCGAGCCACGGCGGGCACACCCGTAAATACTGTCCAATATCCATCGGCTGAAAATGTTTTTTCCAGCTTTCCGTCCACTCCTCGGCGGCATATTCACGGATTGAACTGGCCTTCACCGGAAAGTCCGGTAACACACGCAGCGCCAGTTCTGCTTCAACCGTATTGTTCAGATAAATTTCGAGCGCAACATCCATACTGCCCGGCTTCTTTAATTCAACCACCGTCCTGCCGAGATGCTCTATCACCCAGTCGCTGATCTGTTCCGCAGACGTCTGCGCAACGACCAGCGTGAGAATTGCCCCGCCGTTTTGATTTTCTTTTTGCATAAATAAACCACTCAGTAACACTAATCGGCACTAATAGAGAGGATTCGTGAGAATTAGTGAAGATTCATGGTTAACTATTTTTCCCGATGCGCTATTTTTATTCAATATGAAAACGGTTGTTGCAGAAACGGTCATGCTTGGAGCCGAAGTGTTTAAAACGATCGGCGACGTTACAGTGATTCCCGACCGCGAAATCGGGCCGGCGCAAATCGCAGCGGCGGATGTTTTGATTATCCGTTCACCGACGCGCGTCACACGTGAACTGATTGCCAACTCGTCTCTAAAATTCATTGGCACGGCCACTGCCGGATTTGAGCACATCGACACCGCCGCTGTTGAGGAATGCGGTATACAATGGAGCGCCGCGCCGGGATGTAACGCCGACAGTGTTGCTGATTACATCACCGCTGCGCTGTTCAAACTGAATATTGAACTCGCCGGCAAAACCATTGGCATTATCGGCGTCGGAGAGGTCGGTTCACGCGTTGCAAAACGCGCCGCTGCACTTGGACTGAACATCCTGCTGAACGATCCGCCGCGCGCTGAAAAAGAAACTTCCGGCGATTTTACGCCGCTCGAAACACTGCTCGCTGAAGCTGATATTGTTACGCTCCACACGCCGTTAACCGCCGGCGGGAAATGGCCGACGCTGCACCTTGCCGATGAAAAATTTTTCGCTGAAATAAAATCCGGCGCAGTTTTCATTAATGCCGCCCGCGGGAAAATTGTTGATGATGCTGCGCTGCTAAATGCCAGCCGCGCCGGGAAAATTTCTAAAACCGTCCTCGACGTCTGGGATCCGGAACCGCAAATCCCGGCGGAACTGCTCCATATCGCCGCCATCGGCACTCCGCATATCGCCGGACATTCTTTCGAAGGTAAACTCAATGGAACTATGCAGATGTATCAAGCAGTCTGTGGGCATTTCAATATTCCGGCTACCTGGAATCCGGCACCGGTGCTGCCGCCGGTTGACGTACCGGAATTAACGATTGATTCGCGCGGCAAAACAGATTTAGAGGTGATTGCTGAAGCCGTTGCCGGCATTTATGACATTACCAGAGACTGTTTAACTGCCGAAACCGTTTCACAGTTTGACATACTCCGGAAAAACTATCCGGTCCGGCGCGAGCTGAAAAATACCGTCGTGCACCTTTCCGAACATCGACCTGAACTTACCGCGCGGCTAATTGGCGCCGGATTTGGATCGGAGGCGCCGCACCGGCGTTGACTGTGCACGCATCGCGTCCGACAGACGTACTGACTTACCGATATGTAAACAGTTGCTTTACCGAAACATCTTCACCGGTTCTGGCAGAAACCGCCGCCGCAATTTTGTCCTGAATATTTTTGGTTAACCGGCGGCCTTTCCGGCCTTTTTGAACCTGTTTATACGTTAATCCGTTTTTTGATGCCGCAACCAGATCATGGTTTTTTAATCCATGGGCATTCATCCATTCATCCAGCGGCTGCAGCCCGAACTCCATGGTGTTACCGGCGGAATCGGTGCCTGCATCAATTTTATTTTTTCCTGAATTCATTGCAGAAGATCTTTCAGTGTTTTTTGATCGAGATTTTTCATACTGGTGCCGATGATTTCGCCGAATATCGAAATGTTTTTTGTCATACCAAGCTGTTCCGGTCCGGCACCATCATTCATTACAGCATCGACAATGACGCGGGCTGAAATTTTCTCAGGATTGCGCTGCAGAACATAACCGCCGGGATGTTCGGCCGATTCAGTCAGCAGTCCGCAGCCGGAAAGAACGTGAATAACATCATTAATTAAACGGATTGGAATCCGGTTGCTTATGCCGTATGCAGCAGCATTAAAAAGTCCGTCTCCGCGTTCAAATGAGTCCGCAGTGTTTTTCATGATGGCGAATGCCAGGAAAAGCCGTGCGCGCGTGCTGGGTGAAACGGCGAGGCGTTCGCGCGAATAAGTGGTGGCATTCTGAATTGAAAACGAAACCTCGGCACCCATCAGCAGAATCATCCAGGTAATCTGTACCCAGAAAAGGAAGAGCGGAATTGCGGCGAGAGTTCCGTAAATCCGGTTATATTTGCTAACACCGATTCCGAGTTTAATAATTGCCAGCTGAAACAGGATAGCAATCAGTGCGGCGATAAATGCGCCGGTGAGAGCGGCGGAGATTTTAACTTTGGTGTTCGGCAGAAAAACATAAATGACGATGAATGCAAGCGTCATGATCAGAGTCGGCAGAAGTTTCAGTGAAAATGTCATGACGGGGCCCATCCACTCAATTTGTTCTGCGAAGCCCTGCAGTACCGGCACGCCGGCAGATGCAATTCCGATGAGAATCGGCGCAACGACAATCACGACAATATAGTTGCGGATTTTATCAATCAGCGGGCGCGGCGTTTTTACTCCCCAGACCAGATTAAATGTCTCTTCAATCCGGCTAAGCATTTTAATGGCCACCCATAGAAACAGAACTGTACTGATTGATCCCACTGCCCCGGCACTGGCGGATTCCACCGTGGCAAGCAAGTGTTCAATTCCTGAAAGGACTGTATCCGGCAGGCCGTAACCGGTTGCGGTGCGCATAATTTTTTCACTCGCCAGCTCAAAGCCAAAAACTTTTCCAACTGCAAGCACGATCACCAGCAGCGGCACAAGCGCCATAACAAACGTGAAGGTGAGCGCGGAGGCATGGAGCGGACAATTGTCCTCTTTAAACCCGCTGATCACCAGCATAAGAATACGCAGCAGTTTCAATCCGGCCTGTTTGTGCGGCGGCAATATTTCAGCGTCAATGTCCCATAAACCTTCATTTAGAAATTTTTTTAACTTGGCAAATTTTCCGGTGCTCATAACTCCATCCTTTTCATTTGTACGGACTGTAACGGCCGGCGACGCGGAAATAAACCCCAAAAACAGTTTCACTGCCACGGTTTCTGTGGCTTAATTGACATAAGCAGAAAGGATTTTTCATGAGCGATCAGCCATCCAAACTAAGCGATGTAAAAATGGAGCTTAGTAATTTTTACCGCGAAGAAAATTATACCGATTTGAAAACCGGCAGTATCCGCAAGCTTGTACCGGTGAATTCCGACGGCAGGGAAGATACCGCGCGCGCCGCCGTATTCAGCGGTCATACGCAGATCATGACACCGCACGGCCCGATTCCCGTGCAGGGGGCCATTGAAGCGCAAACACTCGCCGAAGCCGTTGAAAAATTTCCAATGGCAATGGAAGCGGCCATGAATACAATGGTTGAAGAAGCGCAGCGTTTCCAGCGCGAACAGGCCAGCAAAATCGTAACGCCGGCAGATCTGCAAAAGGAAAGCGGATTGATAATCTGAGGCAGCAGGCGCTAGGCAATTAGTTTTGTGGAAGCTCGCGAACAGTTTTTTATATTATTACGCGAAGCCGTTACCGGCGGAACGTTCATTCGCTTAACACTGAGTAAAAATGCCGGCGCTGATCCGGCGCTGAAAACAATTATCGTTCGACCGGTTGAACTCAAAGGAACAGCGCAATTCAATTTTGTTTTCCGGTACCGGACGCGCGATATCACCAAAAATTTTCCCGCGCAAGATGCCATCAAACTGATTGAAGAAAACGCCGGCGAGGTTTTTAGAAACATTCACCTGCAAACAAATGCCGGCACTGTACAACTGCTGTTCAGCCGGAAAGGAAAACCGTCGTTTGCATTTAAAGCAAAACAAATCGCCGGAAAAGCTTCCGGCGAACATGACCGGCAGAAAAAACGAATGATTGATCCGGCGCGTCCGTTTTTAAAAGAACTCGGCGTGACGAATGCCGCCGGCAATGTTCTGCCGGCGATGACACGTAAGTGGAAACAGATCAACGCATTTCTTGAAGTCATTGAGCGCGCAATGAAAGAGTCGGATAGGGACAGCAACCCCTTGCTGTCCGAAAATTCCGGCGCGCAAGAGCCTGCGCGCCCTACCTTAAATGTCGCCGATTTCGGCGCCGGCAAAGGTTATTTAACCTTTGCAGTCCACGATTATTTAAATTCGCGCAATATCAAAGCGCATGTCACCGGAATTGAACTGCACGCCGATCTGGTGGATTTTTGCAACGGTGCTGCCGAAAAATTGAATCTGAACCATATTCAATTCCGGCAAGGCGACCTAAACAGTGTTGTACCGGAGACGTTAAACATCATGATTGCACTGCACGCGTGTGATACGGCAACGGACATTGCAATGTACACCGGTGTGCGCACAGGCGCGGAAATTATTCTTTGCGCACCGTGCTGCCATAAAGAACTTCGTCCGCAAATTAAAATTCCGGCGGTACTCAAACCGGTACTGATTCACGGCGTTCATCTGGGGCAGGAAGCCGATATGATCACTGATTCAATGCGCGCGCTGTGCTCACAACCGCCGGTTATAATGTACAAATATTCGAGTTTATTTCACCGGAACATACCGGTAAAAATAAAATGCTCCTGGCTGTAAAACGAAAAACTCCGGTGCCGGATAAACAACGCGCCGCACGCCAGCAGCTGACTGCATTGAAAGAATTTTACAGAATCCAGATGCAGTATTTGGAACAATTAATGCAGAACGAGCGTTAAGCCTATCCTGAGTTATAAATTCGAAAGTTTATTCAGAACGCATTGTTCCAGCCAGGCAGGGGATTTGTTGTCGATGAGTTAGACACAATTTTCTATCGTGAAAATAATCTGAAAATTTCCTAGTATTCGAATACAATATTTGAAAAACATTCTTATACCATATATGAAGGAGGATGCGGTATGAGTCTGATTGATTTTGACGCGTGGATGAATAGTGCTACTCGTTACCCTTTAGGTTGGGGCCCACCACGCCGAAGTTTGCTGTCAGGATTGCTAGCCCCAGCTCGAATAAAGATTCAACGCCGATTATCAGAAAAGGGCGATGCCTTGTCACAATACGTTTTGGGACGAGCTTACGTGCTTGGTGATGGAGTGAGCGAAAATCTCGTGGAAGGGTATGTTTGGGTTTATATAGCATGGCGAAGAATTCCAGAGTATCTTGAAGATGAAGTTCAAGATGTCCTTTTTCAAATAGAAGAACGAATGACTTATGATCAACAGCATACAGCTATGAAGTATATTCAACTTTACGAAAAAAAATTCCGAACAAGCTTTCTTGCTCCTATTCGTGGCACCATAATTCCTGAACCGTATTATTCGAATTTGCGACGCAACCAAGGTGAAAAAGTTGAATCTTGAGATTCGCGTGGAGAACGGTTTTTTAGTTAAGAACAAGAGCCAATTAGCAACCCTAATAAGATAATACCAATAAGAAATGGCAATGTTTGTATCATAAGTTGTAATAAACATCCTGTCGTGGCAGCACCACCAACAGCAGCAGCTCCGGCAGCTTCTCGAACACGTTCTTTCGGATCACTGTTACGAGAACTAATGTAGGAAAATAATCCAAAAATAATTGCGCCACCTAAAATAATGGAAAGAATGATACCCATATATGTTCTCAGTTTTAAATAGATCGAAGATTACATCGGCTATTATACTCTTTCAAAATCAAACGGCATTTTTGTTTCCCAGAATTTATTTTCAGGTAATCCAAACTGATAAACTCTAACAGCAGTTTTTATTATGAGAATGTGTCCTTGAAAAAGGAAGTCTCCGCTTGAACGAATTTTCAACTTTGCTGATTCGATGTCGGGATAATGAATAATCCAGTTCCCAAAAGTGAGATAAGTATCGAAAATTTTTAAAAAACCTCGTCTTGCGAATGCCCATTTTGGCGAAAAGTCGGGAAGAAATGAAAATTCATTTGTTGCTACCGCTCTTGCTAAACATACATGTTTTAAATGAGGATCATTATGTTTATTAACAAAAGATTCCGCGGAAGAAAACTCTTGTGCGGCATCTTTTAACCAGCTTTTTAGGTCGGACAATCTTGTTGTATTTTTATCCATATGTTTTCCCCGTATTTAAATAGTTATTCAATTTAGTTTCTTAACTTGAATTTGAAATTCAAAATCTAGCGTATCCATGCTACTCAATACCGTCAGTGAGTGACTTCTTTTGCCTGACTCCTATACACAGGAACACCGCTGAGTTTTGCCGCAGTTTTTTGTGATTCCTAGAGTTCTTCAGCGTCCACGAATCAATTTATCGATTTCTATCGCAGGCGCAAGCCAATTCCTTTATATTCAATATAATGCGAATTGACTCATAAAAAAAGAGACCGAAGCACGGGCCGCAGAGGGGGGCGGATTGTTTCGTTGACTCATAATGATGACACCCTGTTGCTGGAGGGATGGAAACGATGAGTCTGGAGTCAAGAGCGCAGGATCTGCGGGTTCAATGCCGCAGATATAAAACGGCGGGCAAGGCGTATAAATCGCGCCTGATTGATGAG
>JBBADV010000038.1 GCA_041656295.1 Kiritimatiellales bacterium
TCCAGACTCATCGTTTCCATCCCTCCAGCAACAGGGTGTCATCCTTATGAGTCAACGAAACAATCCGCCCCCCTCTGCGGCCCGTGCTTCGGTGTCTTTTTTTATGAGTCAATTCGCAGTCAATTCGAGGACTCGTTTTATGGTTAAAAACGGTTGACAGCAGGGGGCTTCTCGCCTAATTTTTCACCTCTTTGGCTAATGAAGGATTTGTTATGGAAGCGTATGCAGTAATTGAAACCGGCGGGAAACAGTACCGCGTTGAGAAAGACACCGTGCTGAGTGTCGAGCTTCTCGATGCTGAGGCCGGTAAAACCGTTGAATTTGATCAGGTTCTGGCTGTCTCTAACGGCACGGAACTCACTATCGGAACGCCGGTGGTTGCCGGTGCAAAAGTCACCGCCAGCATAATTGAAAACTACCGCGACAATAAAATTGTCGTCTTCAAAAAGAAACGCCGCAAAGGGTTCCGCAAGAAAATCGGACACCGGCAGGAGCTCACCAAGCTGAAAATTGAATCCATCAGCGCATAATTTCAGGAGAGAACAATGGCACATAAAAAAGGACAAGGTTCTTCAAATAACGGTCGAGACAGTAATGCGCAGCGGCGCGGTGTAAAACGCTTCGGCGGACAGGAAGTCACCGCAGGCAGCATCCTCGTTCGGCAGGTCGGCAGCAAATTTGTCGCCGGTGCGAACGTCGGACAAGGCCGCGACTTCACTCTTTTCGCCCTGAAAAGCGGAACAGTTGAATTTGATAAAGCCGGCCGCCGCGTCAACGTACGTGAGCTTCAAACGGCATAATATTTCGAGCGGAGTAAAAACGGGAACCGGCGGGCTTTATACAAAGTCCGCTGTTTTCGTTTCAGCCCTGAACACCGAACTGAATGCATGAAAGCCACCGTATTTAGAGATCGTGTAAAAATTTTCGTCCGCGCCGGTAACGGCGGCGACGGCATCTGCTCGTTCCGCCGCGAAAAATTTGTACCGAAAGGCGGACCGGACGGCGGCGACGGCGGTCATGGCGGGAATGTGATTCTGCGCGGCAATATGGACGAAGATTCGCTCAACACACTTCATCATCATCCGCATCAGCGCGCCGCACACGGCGGACATGGGAAAGGTTCCAATCGCACCGGGAAAACCGGCGCTGATAAAATCCTGAATGTTCCTTGCGGCACCGTAGTGCTCGATCCCGATACCGAAGAATTTATCGGCGAAATTCTCGTGCATGGCGAAGAGATGATGATCGCCAAAGGCGGGCGCGGCGGTCTTGGCAACACCCATTTTAAATCGTCTGTTACACAGGCACCGACACGCTGCACACCCGGCACCGCCGGCGAAGAGCGCGCATACCGGCTCGAACTTAAACTCATGACCGATGTCGGGCTGGTCGGCTATCCGAACGCCGGCAAATCCACCCTGCTCACCGCCCTCACCGATGCCCGTCCGAAAATCGCCGCCTATCCGTTCACGACACTCAATCCGATCATCGGCACGCTGATTTTCGAAAACTTTAACCGTATCCGCATCGCCGACATCCCGGGGCTCATCGACGGCGCCAGCGAGGGCGTCGGACTCGGACACTATTTTCTGCGCCACATCGAGCGCTCAAAATTTCTGCTTTTCGTTATTGATATGGCGGCGGCTGACGGACGCGACCCGGTTGATGATTACAATAATCTGCGCGCTGAACTTATTGCATATAATCCCGATCTCGCGGCGCGCCCGTTTCATGTGCTCGCCAACAAAATGGATGAACCGGCGGCGGCAGAGAATTTTAAAATTTTTAAACAGTGCACCGGCACTGCCGTGTTTCCCATTTCTGCCGGACTCAACAAAGGGCTCGATGAGATCAAAGAACTTCTTTACCGGCATTTCTTCAGCAAATAACTGCAGCCGGTATCCGGGCCGTTCAGACCATAAAAAGCGTGCAGCATAAAATATCCGAACCTATAACAGGTGAGCTCATTCCGGACTGTTTCCGCACCGCGGAAACAATTAAAATACATTGAGTAAGAGTCTTTGACCGGACGATAAGCAGAGAACGCAAAAAGTAATTGCGCCTGATCGCAAATTAAAACCGGCGGCGCATGCGCACCGCCGGTTAATAATCAATATCCACCCGAGCGGACTCTACCAGTTTTCAGCCAGCAGCTCAAAGTGTGCCTGCGGATGATCACATGCAGCGCACTTGAGCGGTGCTTTCATTCCTTTATGCAAATAGCCGCAGTTACGGCAGCGCCACACAACCTCTTCTGCGCGCTCAAACACTTTGCCGTCGGCAATGTTTGCGGCGAGCTGACGGTACCGTTTATCATGTTCCTTTTCGGCAACGATGATTGCACAGAATACGGAAGCGATTAAGGTGAAGCCCTCTTCCTTTGCAACCTTTGCAAATGCCGGATACATCTCGCTCCATTCATGCTCTTCGCCGGCGGCGGCATGCAGGAGATTTTCGCGTGTTGAGGTGCTGACCGGACCCGCCGGGAATGCGGCAGTAATTTCGATATCCGGACCGCCCTCCATCAGCTTAAACAGGCGTTTAGCATGTTCTTTTTCCTGATTGGCAGTTTCTTCAAAAATATCAGCGATCTGAACATAGCCCTCTTTTTTCGCGATGCTGGCAAAATAGTTATAACGGTTACGCGCCTGCGATTCGCCGGCGAATGCGATCATCAGATTTTTTTCAGTCTGACTTCCTCTAAGCTCCATAATTTCCTCCATGTTGTTGTTACTAACTGATGCTCATTATAACAGGTGCACCGTCGATTCAAAGCCCGTTCATAGATATAAAACAAATTTATACCGGGACAAAATAAGAATAATTGACAGCAGGCATATCCTGTCAATCATCAACCGATCCAGACAGGTTTTGTGCAAATCCGACCTGTCTTTTATGCCGGCGGTCATGATGAATGTTTCGAAGTCCGTCAACACAGCCGTTCATGTCGAACATGTATGTGTTAACCGCGCGCGGTGCCTTTCTTATAAAACGGCAGATCGGTGACAGTCGCCGGGAATCTGCTGCCGCGAATTTCAACATCAAGCGTGGTCCCGATTGCGGCGGCATCCGTTTTCACGAACGCGAGCGCAATGGCTTTACTGAGACTCGGCGAAACGGAGCCGCTGGTAACTATGCCGGTTTTTTCTCCGTTAAAAAAAACACTGTCACCGGCGCGTGCGGCACGGCGGGTTTCGAATGTGAGTGCAACAAGAAATTCCGGCGGATTTCCGAGCTCGCGCTTTACCGCGTCTTCACCGATATACCCGCCGGTTTTACGCAAAAACGCACCGCGCGTTACCGCCACCGGTGTGCGGTCGGCAGAAAGTTCATGTCCGTAAAGCGAATAACCCATCTCAAGGCGCAGCGTGTCGCGTGCGCCGAGTCCGACCGGCCGCACAAGTTCACAGTCGAGCAGCGCGCGCCAGACGTGCACTGCACGATCCGCCGGGAAATAGAGTTCATAACCGAATTCGCCGGTGTAACCGGTGCGGCTGATAAGCATTTCCGTATCGAAAACGCGGTGCGTTTCGATGCGGAAATAGCCGGGATCCGGCGCGGCGCGGCCGCTCGCTTTTTCAAATGCTTCGCGCGCGCGCGGCCCCTGCAGATCCAGTTTGGCCATATCAGCGGACAGGTCGGTAAATTTTGTTTCCGGCGACAGATGGCTGCGAATCCATTCTGCATCGGCAGCGCACGTTCCGGCATTCACAACGAGCATATAGCGTTCCTGATCGAGGCGGTAGCAGGTTAAGTCGTCAATCACGCCGCCCCGTCCGTTCAGCATAAATCCATAGCGGCATTGTCCGGCTTCGAGCGACAGCACGTTCATCGTCAGCAGTTTTTCAAGATCAGCTGCTGCTGTAACTCCGGAGAGTTCAAATTCACCCATGTGGCAGATATCAAACAATCCGGCGCTTGTGCGCGTATGTTCGTGTTCGGCGAGAATACCTTCATACTGAATCGGCATATCCCAGCCGCCGAATTCAGCCATGCGTGCGCGCAGGTTTATATGTTCCTCGTGGAGCGGGGTTTTTTTCACAATGCGCTCAACTCCTTCCAGGTAAATTGCGGCACACCGGCAACTGCGCGCCCGCTCCCGTTTTTAATCATAATGACAGCACAGCCGGCACCGCGTGCAGCGGTGATTCCGGCGCAGCTGTCTTCAAACACCAACACATTTTCCGGCGACTGCCGCAACCGTTTAAGTGCCAGCCGATACATTTCCGGATCAGGTTTGCGGTGCTGTACATCCTCGGCGGTGCAAATAACGTTAAACACACCGGCGAGTCCGGTTTTGCTCAGCGCATTGTCGACAAATTCCCGCGGCGAATTACTCGCCAGCGCCAGTGGGATTTTTCCGTGCCACGCCGTTATAAAATTTCCGGCGCCGGACAGCAGTTCTGCTTTAAAATTCCGTTTTACATGTTCGCGCTTCAGTGCCAGCACATCCGCCGGATTTAAATTCAGTTTGTGCCGTGCGGAAAGCACCGGCGCGAACCGGCTTGTGTGCGATTCAAAAAATTCGCGGAGCTCCGCATCCGTAATCCGGTAGCCGCTGAGTTTTTCTACCGCCCAGGCAAAGCCGGCAGCGTGATATTTTTCGGAATCGATCAGCGTTCCGTCGAGATCAAAAATGAATGCGCAATACTGTGTAACATCCGGTTTCATCAATGTGATGAATTTCGTGTATTCCACCGCCTCTGGAAAGAACCTTTTGCGAGTTTCTTTTAAACCCGCCGGCAATATCCCGGTGCGGCACATACATGTATGCTCAACATATTTTAATTTTCAGAACACCCGCGCCGGCAAAATTTTTCTCCGGCAGCACATATTCCGCTTTCTCTAAAAAGAATCTTTTGAGAGATTTGTTCCCATGTTTGCGGCCGTTGAAATACGAAAGAAAAACGCCGGCATTTTTGCACTGGCGGCGCTCGCAGGAATTTTGATTCTGTTCGCTTTCTATTCGCCCTGGAAATCCGCCGGCGGGGATTTAATCAGCGACGGAAGTTTTGAAACGGCGGAATCAACAGAACAGTGGACCGGCTGGAGCGAACGTGCAGAACGGCTTGCCGGCGCCGGCTACAAAAATTCCACAGGGATTAAACTGACCGCCTCACCGGGGAAACGCGGAGACCTTTACATCACCGTCACCAATCTCGCCGGATGTGATGCCTTCATTGCAATCGCACGTGCCAGAACTGAAGGCGAAATGATCATTGATGATTCCGGCTGGCGCCTGCCGCGTGGAATTTTTTTCTACCGTACCGCCGCCGGACGCGGGATCTGGAGCGAAAACCATACGTTTTTCCGCCTGGATAAACCGGTGCGGTGGAAAAAATACTCTGAAGTATTCCCCGTCGTGCGAGACACGGTCGATGCGCGGCTCCACTTACAAAACCTCGCGCCAGGCGGTGTGCTGTATGTTGACGATGTTTCACTGATTCCTGCTCACCGCCGCACATCCGCAACTCCGGTATTCACCGGCGCACTGCTGCTGTGGGCGGCCGCATTCATCTATGCACTGCGCGCATGTGCACCGTGGAAAAAACGCGGCGGAATGCTGATGACCGCAATTGCATTGCTGATTGTCCTCGGCTCGGCTGTTCCGGGACGCGTGCTCGACAGAGGAATCCACGTTGTTGCATCATTTGTTCAGCATCCTGCAGAAGTTGTCACGCCGGCAAAAATGCCATCCAAAGACGCGCACGGAGATCGTGCTTCTCCGGCAGCATCAGCCGTGTTAAAACCCCCGCCGCCGGAAAAAACTCCACTGAAGTCCCAAACACTGTACGGCAACCGCATCGTCGGTACGGTTCACCTTCATGGACACTTTATCCTGTTCACCCTGCTGGCGGCAGTGAGTGCATTTTCCTGGCGCACATTACTGCCGGTCGCAGGCGGACTGCTCATTTTCTCCGCCGCCGTTGAAACCCTGCAACTGATGATTCCTGATCGCGGCGCTTCACTGAGCGATTTCTGGATTAACATCGCCGGCTGTTCTGCTGGACTGATTCTCTACACCGGCGCCCTGCTCACTTATTTATTCATCCGCAGTATCTTTCGCGCTGTAAATTTTTCACGCGCAAAAATCGCAAAATAATTATGGGCCGAATGATTGATAAACCACAGAGCGCACTGAGAACTTTTTAACTCTCAACTGTAAACCCTGAACACGGAACGCGGCGAGGGCGCCGCGTCTACTATTCTGCCTCAATGCCTGATGCTTTCTGCAAAACTTCCGTGTATCCGGTGTATTTGCCGTTTTCACTGCCCGCCTTTGGCGAGCCGTTGCCGCTCCCTCCGGTCGCTGCTTTCTTTCAGAAAGCCACTCTTCGAATCCAGCCTGTTCGCGCATGCACAGTAGTGGGGCAGACATTCTTGTCTGCCCTGCGCAGGCAGGAATGCCTGCGCCACATTTGCCGCTCCGTCGTGGACAGGCAAGCAACTGTGTTTTCGTAGCTATAATTTTTCTGAACACGCTCTAAAACCCCGTTTGGGAAACATAAAAATCCCACAGGCGGAACCCGCCGAGGATCCAGGAGAGTGCAGCGAGCGCGATGTACGGTCCGTAAGGAATCCGGCTTTGCAGCTCTTTTTTTCCGCCGGCAATTAAAATCAACCCGATGACAGATCCGGTGAGCGCCGAAAAAAATGTGATATAAAGCACCGCCTGCCAGCCGAGCAGTGCACCCAGTGCACCCATCAGCTTTACATCGCCGAATCCCAGCGCTTCGCGCCGCGCGACGGCACCGCCGATGATTCGCACGGCAAAAAAAAGTCCGAAGCCGGCGGTTAACCCAAGCAGAGAAATTGTTAATCCGGCGAGCCGGGTTGCGGCGCCGTGCAGTGCCGGAAACATTGTGCTGATCATTGGAAACAGGATCATTCCGCCAATCGTTACGCGGTCGGGCAGAATCAGGCAGTTGATATCGATGAATGTTCCGAGCAGCAGTCCGAATACTGCGAGCCAATAGGTCGGTGTAAACCATGAAAATCCGTAGAGATAAAAAACAGCAAGAAATAAAATGCCGGTGAGCAGTTCGATCGCCGGATAGGTCACCGGAATTTTTTGTTTACAGTCGCGGCATTTTGCACGCAGCAGCAGCCAGCTGAGCAGCGGAATGTTATCGAACCAGCGAATGCGCACGCCGCAGGCCGGACACGCCGACGCCGGCAGAATGATGGATTTGCTGTGCGGAATCCGGCTGATGCACACGTTTAGAAAACTGCCGATGCAAAGCCCAAAAACCAACACCGCCGCACACCAGAAAAAAGCATCCGCGCCGAGAAGCTGAAAAACGGAATTCATACCGACACATCTATCATATTTTAGTTCGGTCGAAAGTCCGAAAGTCAAAGGTCGAAAGTCGGAAAGTAGAAACGGGTGCTATGAGAATCGCCAGCGCTCTTTGCGTGCGGAATTTTCCACGCAGAGCCGCAAAGAACGAAACACTGGAACGGATCAAACTTAAAGCGATCCGGATCAGAAGTCCAGATGTTGCAGATATATTCGTATGGCGCGAATTGACTCATAAAAAAAGACACCGAAGCACGGGCCGCAGAGGGGGGCGGATTGTTTCGTTGACTCATAAGGATGACAC
>JBBADV010000039.1 GCA_041656295.1 Kiritimatiellales bacterium
TGGAAGAACTGAAAAAACAGGCCGGGAAAACCGCCGCTTGACAAACCATAACGAAAGAACTACCCCATGCCCGTCAACGATCAAAAATCAGCACCCCTTCGGTGTCTTTTTTATATGAGGCAATACGACGGTGTTTGTTGAAAAAGTGCGGATACCGGTTTTGGAATACAGAGAACATTGCGTACGCGGACGGGCTGGATGCCCGTTCTACCATTTGCACCCAAAATTTTTATGCCTTACCGTTCTCGCGCATGTTTTAACGCTTCACGTTCGGCGCGGGTCAGAGAGTGCATGCCGTAGCGCGCGGCTTTATCAAGAATACGATCAATTTCAGCGCGGCTGACAAAGGCATCTTTATCAAGCGGTTTGAAGCGGTCTTTGATGCGCCGGAGAATATCGGGACGTCCGATAATGGTAGCGTAAATATATCCGGCGATACCGCCGCTGAGGTGCGCGGAGTTGGCAACGTAGCCGCCCTGTCCGCTGAGCGTGTTAAAAAATTCGTATGCGCCGAGAATCAGTACAAAAATCCACGCTTTGACCGGCATAAACGGAAAAAAGATGATGACGAGTTCGCGGTGCGGATAAAGCGCGGCATAAGCGCCGAGCACACCGAACACCGCGCCGGATGCGCCGATACACTGATGATACGGCGGAGAGAGCAGCGACCAGCCGAGTCCGCCGAGAAGTCCGCTGATAAGATAGAGCGCCAGAAAACGGTTGGTGCCGATGGTTCGTTCGGTTTCCGGCCCGAGAAAATAAATTCCGAGCATATTGGACAGCAGATGCCCGAAGCCCTGATGAACAAACTGATACGACAGAAGCTGCCAGACGCTGCCGCTTTCCCACCAGCTGGCGTGAAGCGCAAGCCAGTGCCGGAATGGAAAACCGAAAAATACTTCCAGTATATAAACGGCAACGTTGAGCAGAATGATCATCTGCACGCCGAAAGTCATATCGGTCGGGCTGCCGGCAGTTTCTATGGATCTGTTTTGCATAATCCGGGAGAAGATAGCGGATTTTTAATGGATTGCAAAAAAATGTCGGTTGGAATACTCTAACCTCTCCAAATTCAAAAGAGCTGAAAGAAAAAATGGCTGATATTTATGTAAGACCCCGCGGCAGCAGGCACAACCGGCGCGGTTCCGGACCGGTGATTGCAGCGGTGCTGATACTCGCTCTGGCGACCGGCGGTATGTGGTGGTTTTTCGGGCGCAGCCGCACAGAAAAACCAGCGGAAGCAACGCCGGCGGCGCAAATACAATCAAAACCGGCAGCAACAACTGCACAGCAACCGGCACCCCGGACGACAGCAACACCGCCGACAGCAACATCGAGTGCGCAGCAGCTTTTCTCTCAAGCGCAAAATCTGACTTCCGCCGGGAAACTGCTCGACGCACGCAACCTGCTCAGCGAAGTGATGGCGGCAACGTCCGATGAAAGTTTGAAAAATAACGCACTGCGCGTGCAGGGACGGTTGAATATTCAACTCCTTCTATCCCCGGGCATTCCATCACCGGAAAAAAAGAATTATGTCATTCAGCCCGGCGATTCACTGGATAAGATTGCGCGGCAGAATAAAACGACAATTGAGCTGCTCCGTAAAATGAATAATATTTCCGGCAATCTGATTTATCCCGGCAACACGCTGCAGATTCCGGCGGCACCGTTCACCGTTCAGGTAAATAAAACCGGCAAATATCTCGATTTATTAATGAACGGAAAACTGTTCAAGCGTTATATCGTCGGTCTCGGCGTATTCGGCAAAACGCCGGCGGGGAATTTCGTGACAGATGTGCATCAGATGAATCCGGACTGGACATCGCCGGCAGGCAAAGTATACGCCTACGGTGATCCGGAAAATATTCTGGGTACACGCTGGATGTCATTTAAAGACAGTACCCGCCCCGAAATCCGCGGCTTTGGGATTCACGGAACATCGGTACGCGACAGCATCGGCGCCGACACCAGCAACGGCTGCGTCCGGATGCTGAACGAAGATATCGAGGAACTGTATATGCTGATCCCGCGCGGAACAACGATGGCAATCAGCGAATAATATATTTTAAATTAATAACGAACTGACTTTTGGAGAAACATCATGCCGCCTTTCACACTGCCTTTTGAAAAACCGGTGCTTGACCTCGAAAATAAACTGAACGAACTGGAAAATTTCAGTAAAGAGCAGGATATTGATGTGTCGCACGAAATTGAGCGGATGAAAGAAAAAATCGCGTTAACACGCGCACAGATTTACAGCAATCTGACATCGTGGCAGAAAGTACAGGTAGCGCGCCATCCCGACCGGCCGTATACGCGGGATTACATTAAATATCTGGCAACGGATTTTATCGAAATTCACGGTGACCGCATTCATGCCGATGACCGCGCCATCATCGGCGGCCTGGCAAAAATCGACGGACAGCAGGTGATGGTGATCGGCTCCCAAAAAGGACGCGACACCAAAAGCAATCTCGAGTGTAATTTCGGCTGCGCCTATCCCGAAGGCTATCGCAAAGCGCTGCGTTTGATGAAGCTTGCCGATAAATTTAATGTACCGATACTCACCTTCATCGACACACCCGGCGCGTATCCCGGCGTGGCTTCCGAAGAACGCCACATTGCCGAAGCCATCGCCGTAAACCTGCGTGAAATGTTTAATCTGCGCGTGCCGGTTATTGTTACCATCACCGGCGAAGGCGGTTCCGGCGGTGCGCTCGGGCTGGGCGTTGGCGACCGCATTCTGATTATGGAACATGCCTACTATTCCGTTATTTCACCGGAAGGCTGCGCCGCGATTTTATTTAAAGACCGTGCATTCGCGGATAAATCCGCCGAAGCGCTGAAAATCACGGCGGACTGTCTGCTTGAATTTAAACTCGCCGACGAAAAGGTACCGGAGCCCGAAGGCGGTGCGCATACCGATCACAAAGCCGCCGCCGAAAATCTTAAAGCCGTCATTCTGCGGCATCTGGCTGAGCTCAAAAAAGAATCGCCGGAAGTTCTCATGAACAGCCGTTACGAAAAATTCCGGCACATGGGTATTTTCAAAGAAGCGTAGAAAAGTTCGGCGTTTACAATTCAGAGTTTCCACTCACGCTTATAGGCGAATCACTGCGTGGAGCAGACGTTCTTGTCTGCCCCCGCATTCGTCACGCCGCGTTTTCATGTATGCGGCTGCATAAAAAAATTTGTGCGCTTCTCATACCCGATGGTAGTGCTGTCGCCATGCCCGGGATACACCGCGGTTTCCGGCGGCAGTGCTGCAAGTGTTTTTAATGATTGTGTCAGCGCACGGCTGTCGCCGCCGGGCAGATCGGTGCGTCCGCACGAACCTTTAAACAGCGTGTCGCCGGTGCAAATAATATGCTCTTTTTCAAAATAAAAACAGATACACCCCGGCGTGTGTCCCGGCGTTTCAAACACAGTAAATTCATGTCCGGCGCCGGAAAATTTTGCACCGGCGCCCGGATGAATAAACTGCACCGCCGGTTTTTGCGGAACAGGATAATAAGGCGGAATCTGGTTTGCATGACCAAACGCCCAGGCTCCGTCAGCGGAGTGAAGATACACCGGTGCCGGCTGCGCAGTGCAAACATCGTGCAAGGCGGCAAGATGATCGGCGTGTCCATGCGTCAGCAGATAAGCATCCGCCGTTAAATTTTTCCGGCGGAGTTCGTTTAAAATTCTTCCGGCGTCGTAACCGGGATCAACAATCAGCGCGCGGTTTTCTGTGCCGTGAATGAGATAGCAGTTTTCTTCAAAAGGACCGACGATGAGTGTATCGATTTTCATGCCGTAAAAAATACGTCAACGCGGCACAACAATAAAGCTTCGAGTTTTTGATCACACTTCATTCTGCTCTATCACACGGTCAACGGCATCCATTACGGTTTTTACGTCGTGCATTTCATTCAAATGCTGCATCAGTTCGCGGCGGCCGCGCAGCCCTTTAATGTATTGTGCGAGATGCGGACGAAAATGCAGACACGCACCCTGCTCTGCATTATATTTTGTTTTGCACCGGCGCCCCTGCACCGTAATTTTGGTCAGTTCAACCAGCCGCAGCAAATGCGTTTCAATTACGGCGCGGCGGTCTGCAAGCGCCGGAGCTTTTATTTTTTCGCCGTTCCCATACTGTTTAATCTGATCAAACAGCCATGGATTTCCAACTGCACCGCGACCGATCATCACACCGTCAACGCCGGTTTCTTGCACCATGAGAGCCGCATCTGCCGGTGTAAGCACACCGCCATTCCCGATCACCGGAATTTTTAAAGCCTGTTTGATTTCGGCAATTTTTTCGAAATCAACATCACCTTTATGAAAGTTGCACGCGAGCCGTCCGTGCACCGCAATCATATCCGCACCGGCATCTTCAATAATTTTTGCAATCGTCATGTGATCCGGAAACGCCGGACTGAAGCCGATGCGCGTTTTCACACTCACCGGCAGCGACACCGCATTTTTTACAGCGCGCACAATTCTGCTGATCTGCTCCGGCTCTTTCATCAGTGCTGCACCGGCGCCGCGCCGGACAACTTTGCGCACCGGACAGCCGCAGTTTAAATCGATCCAGTCAAACGTACCGAGCGCTTCAATGTACCGCGCCGCTTCCACCATCGCATCAACCGACTTCCCGAAAATATGCCCGGCGATCGGATGATCAAGTTTTGACACCTCAAGAAATTGAAACGTCTTTTGCGAGTCGCGCCGGATGCCTTCAGCGCTCGTCACCTCGGTGTAACACGCGCCGGCGCCGAGCTCTTTGCAAACGGAACGGAATGCCGCATCCGTGTAGCCCGCCATCGGCGCCAGCACCACCGGAAAATTAAACGTTACGTTTCCAAATTTAAGAGGCCGGAGTTTCATAAAACTTTAAAACTAATCAGAAAACCGCGCCGGAATCACGGAAAATAGAATATATACTCGGGTAAAAAACTCAGAATAAAAGTTTACCCGCGCCGAGCAGCATTTAAATCAATGCAAAAGGAATCCATTGATGATTATCGTTGCGATCAGCGACACCGACAACCCATTCAATCTCTTTATCTGCTGCCGGTCTGGCAATAACCGCCACCAGCGTATGAATTCCGGCGGACAACACCATATCGGCAGACTGATGAATTGGAACGCGGTGTGCCGAGGGCGCCATGCGTCCGCATTCGCGTCCAAAAAGATATTCACCGTTTAAAAAGACGCGGCAGTTTTCGTTGGTATTAAAAAAAACGCGCGCAGCGGTCTGTTGTTTTAATTCAAACCTGTATTCCACAAACAGCATTCCGGCGGTAAAGTCAGTCGACTTATATTTTACCACCGTACCGGGAAATGTGACCGGCACCATTTCCGGCAGTTCAAGCTTCAGCGGTCTGCTGAGCGACCAGCCCTGCCCGAACCACGGAACTTCTTTGAATCCAATGCGCGCATGAATTTCTTTCGTTGGATTTTTCGGTGCCGGAACCTCCGGCGGCAGTTTGCCGGAGAGACGTTCGCGAAGAGTAAGAACCAGATCGGTGAATGCATCGAGCGATTCCGGCGGAGTGATTCCGGTGATTTCGGGACTGAGAATCAGATCGCGTCCGATCGGTTTGAGCCAGCGTTCTTCAATACTGTCCGGATTTAAAATTCCGAGCAGTGCGCCGACGGTAGCGGCGGTGCAATCTGTATCTTTGCCGCAGTTGTTGGCGGTGCAGATAGAACGTGAAAAGTCGCCGTTACCGGCGAGCAGCGCCAGCAGAATGAATGCCATGTTTTCGGTAACATTGGTGAAGTTTTCATGTCCGTATTTTTCTAAAATCTGCAAGCGGACTTTTTTCCAGTCGCCGGATTCATCCCACCAGCGCTTGGTGTCTTCAATCGCGGCGCGGATTTCGGCGTCTGCCGGAATCTGCTGAAATCCAATATCGATAATTTTATGAATATCAGTTTCAATAAACGCTGCGCTTTGCATGGCCGCGAGCCAGACTTCGGCCCAGAGCCCCTGTTCGGCATGGTCGAGGCAGGCGTCTTCGTAAGCATACGCGGCGGCGAGCGCCGGATTTCCCGGCGCGAGACACGCCCAGATTTCACTGCGGATGGCGGCGCCCATGCCGTTGATAAACCAGTTGTCGAACGATCCACTTAACGGCGGTTCAATGCCTTCGCGCAGATTGCGGATGCACACGCCGTATTCGTCCCACGGAAAATTAATATTATTCCGCCACGCGCCGGCAAACAGCGTCCGGCTCACTTCCGGCGATTTCTGCTGATCCAGCAGGCATGCCCAAAGCACCTGCAAATCCAGATCGTCATTCGGAACCATGCCCGCCGGCACCGGATCATAGAACGTTAAATCAAACGGACCATCCATCCCCTCGTACGGCATGCCGAGCGTTCCGCCGACAGCTTTGCCGAGCCA
The DNA here is from genome assembly GCA_041656295.1 of Kiritimatiellales bacterium. Lineage (NCBI taxonomy): Bacteria > Pseudomonadati > Kiritimatiellota > Kiritimatiellia > Kiritimatiellales > Kiritimatiellales bacterium. The sequence goes on from JBBADV010000039.1 coordinate 6,398, forward strand.
GCAACCCATTACTTTTTCACGATAATTTTGTATAATCATAAACTGTTTACTCCTTTAGATGCCGGATCATTCATATCACGCTATAAAGCCACATGACCTGAAAGACGATCTGTTCCCTTAACTGCTGATGATGTGTCTGAATTATCATGACATCGAAAAAATATCGGCGAAGACCAAGCCCATTGGTCATCTTTCTGCCGGACGCGGAGATAATAAAAATCGCCGGCATCGCCGGAATCCTGAACGGTAAACTGATAGTTGAGTTCGTGCGGCAGCGGCGCGCGGCTGAAGCGATAGCACGGCGAATCAATGTCGCCGAGATGTCCGGTGTGTGCACCGGCAATTAAACGCTGCAGCGGTATGGTTTCTTTTTGTCCGTTGATGTTTGCGACAATATTTTCATTCA
>JBBADV010000040.1 GCA_041656295.1 Kiritimatiellales bacterium
CGGACACGACGGGCGCCAAAATAGCTTTCATCCAGTTCAACTTCGCCGCATTTAAACGGACTGTCCAGTTCGCAACACTCCGCAATCCGCTGACGAACTGCATAAAAAATCCGGTTGATGGTGTTGCGGCTCAGCCCGGTAAGAACAGCAATCTTCGATGCTTCAATATCCACCGAGAAGCAGCGGATAATACGCCGGAAATCGTGTTCCGAAATCCTTGAATGAAAAATATATTTATTACTCATTTCAAGACAACATCTTAAGGGCTATGTCAACCCCATTAACTTGTCTTGAAGCAAAAATAAAAATTGGTCCGCAGATAACGTAGATGAACGCAGATGTTTAAACCACGGGATACACAACACACACGGAAGTTTTGCAGAAAGCATCAGGCATTCAGGGATTAGCAGAGAGGCAGAGTAGTAGACACGGCGCCCTCGCCACGTTCCGTGTTCAGGGTTTTCAGTTTACAGTTGAAAGTTGAAAAGTTCTCAGTGCGCTCTGCGGTTTATCAATCATTCTGCCCGTAATTATTTTGCGATTGTTGCGGCTATACATGAATTTAAAATGCTCTGGAGCCGCGGTCAACGCCCGCGGCTCCGGTGCGGCAAATGAAAAGGTATGCGTTTTTATTCCGGTAATTCCACATGTACACGGAAGAAACGATAGGGTGAATTCGTTGCCGATGTCGGATGCCATGCACCGGTTAATGTCTCACACCCTTCGATGATATATCTGCGGGCAGAGCCCAAATCCGGCTCCCAGTAAATTTCAATATCGTCTGCGTCAATGCGTTTAAAACAGACCGTGAACCGGGATGCGGCATTCGTTGGATTTGTGCCGGCAACATAATCGCGCCAGACCGCGCCCTTGCCGCAATAATCACTTCCGGCAGCCGCTTCATATTCATGCTCCGGACTGCCTGAAACAACAAGACCGTGTTCTTCCAGCCATGAGTAGGGCACAGCCGCCGGCGTCTGCAGTGTTGCCATCGGCTGAACCAGCAGGCCGTCGCGAATGAAAAAGATATTCGCACTCACCGGCGCAACCGGGTTAACCCCGTACCACTCAATAAAGACACCGCCGTCGGCAGCGGCCATCGAAAGCTCATAATCGTTCCGGTCTCCGGCAAGTGTAACAGATAAATCCGCAACATACATGATGGCCGCATTGCGGCTGTATTCATAGGTGCCGGTCACAATCACACCGTTCGTCTGTTTAACACGTACTGTTCCGTCACTGAGGAAGGACAGTTGTACGAATTCTTCACCGGCCAGCAGCTCAAGAGATTTACCCGCCAGCGATTCCGGCGCAACGGCCTCCATAGCGCTTAAAACAAAGGTGTTTGTCTCAATATAACCGTACATGTAGTCCGAAATGACCGTCCCGTTGGTTGCTGTTGCAAACCGGAAGGTATGGATTGAGGTATTGGTATAGAGATTCCCGTTATACACATCGACTTCCGTCAACGTCAGACGTGCTCTCTTTCTATCCACCGTAACCGCCGTATATTCACCGAAACTTTCCAGTTCCAGACCGTACAAGGGGTCATCATCTTCAACGCTGATGAATTTTCCATCCGGACGGAATATGTAGACGTCGGTGTCGTCATCATCTTCTTCATAAACAGCCAGCATTTTGTCTCCGAAAGATGCCGGAACCAATGACGGCTGTATTGCACCGACGGTAAACATATTGCATTCAATAACGGCGTCATTGAACTGCGGGTCTGTTTGAATCATGATACCGGCAGTCTCTGTAACCATGGTTAAATCAAGCCGTCTGGTACTGCTGAAACCGCTGCCTGCCGCCAGGAGGTTCGCATGAGCGCCTTTACCGGCGGTGTACTGATATGTACCGCCGCCCGACAGACCCCGGTCATTATAGAACAGATACTCTGTGTCATTAACAAAAGTCAGCTCAACGGCTTCGTCGAACGAATCGAAACACATTTCCTGCCCGGAAAGAGTCAGCGGCGCCGCAACAGCATCCGTCAGCACAAAGCGATTGGTTTCAATCTGATCCTCACCGCCACCCCAGCCGCTATTCATATCTTTAACACAGACCACTGTACCGCTGTCCGATGTCTCAAAGTTAAACTGATAGGTTATCCTGGCCAGCGGGAACCAGCCATTGTACCAATAATCCCCGCCAATATTCACATTGATTGACAGCACCGTCTGATCACCAATCCGCACATAGTCATAAGTTCCGGCAAAATTGAATTCATCGACATCGCCGTCAAGCTTTGCGGCCGCAGCGCGGCCATCACTGCGTAACACGACACATTCCGGCGGTCCCTCTTCTCTGATAATCGTCAGCATGTTGCCGCTGATCTGCTCCGGAGACAGATTGGGAACCGCAGCAATGTCACTGAGCACAAACAAACCCCGCCCGGCGTACGGGCTCAGAATATTAGCCTCTGCGAGCACGCCGATTTCATCGGTGAACATCGTCACTAAAAATTCATCCGGCGAAAACCTGCCATCATCCGTTTCAAGCGCTGCACAGGACGAAGTCAGGGAGTTCCAGATATATTCATACTCACCGATGCCGTATTCAAACTCTCCGTTATTTTCAACTTCAATGAATGAATATTTGCCGCCTGTGCTGAAAATCATCTCCAGCGTTTTATCTTCGCCCTGAAATACGATTTTCTTTCCGGTCAGCCGGTCGGGAGCCGTTGAGGTCATATCCGCTAATACAAAGGTGTTCGTTTCCCATCCATTGGCATTGATAACAACTCCATTGGTTCTCGTTTCAAACTGGAGGCTATAAACCTCTATTGTGGACGACAGTGCTCCGCCAGACACCCAAGAGCCTGTTTCCTCTGTTGTAATCAGAAGATTGGTGGTATCTACGGCAGTGCTGGAATAAACACCGACGCCACCAAGTGTTATAGCCTCAGCCGGATCTTTTTCAAGTCTGGCATATATGCCGTCCGGACGGAATAAATGATACTCAACATTCCCGTTTCCGGTATAAATCGTAAGCATTTTTTCCGCAAGCTGTTCCGGAATATAGCTTTCAAATTCATACGCCCCGATATCCACCGTGCCGCCCTGTATGCGCGGATTGCCGGCAAGGTCAACGTCACCCATAGCAAATTCATTATGCCCGGCATTAATACACGGTGAATCTGCTTGTAGATACAGATTGCCGCCCCCTGCATTCACAAACAATGGATCTGCATCAATATTACCAATTCCGGAAGGCAGCGGTGCGGTGCAGGAATATGCAAAGCTGCTGTCATTATAATTGCTGCCGATATTGGCGGAGTTACCCCACACGATACAATGATCCAGTGTGCTGTATATCGTGCCGCCGCCCCAGTCTGCTGTATTTCCAAACAGTGTGCAGCCGGTCAAATGACACTCATATACTCCGCCGCCATCATAGCCGGCGCTGTTTCCGCTCAACAGACAGTTATAGAGCCTGCTGTAATAAGCGCCGCCGCCGAATTCTATAGAACGGTTCCTCGACAGAATACAGTTGTGCAATGTGCCGTACATCGCGCCGGCGCCGTTGTCCGCACGTCCATTACGCAGCGTGAAACCGGACAGCACGGTATTGGTATGACCCTCTGTTGACCCCAGCGTTGCACAGCGGTTCGCGTTGCGTCCATCAATGATCGTATGCTGCGCACCGTTGACACTGCGGATGGTAATCGTTTGATTCGCTGTTGAAAACGGAGCATAGGTACCGTCTGCCACAACAATCTCACAGCCCTCCATAGCCATATCCACCGCCGCCTGAATCGTTTTCTTGGCCGTTGCCCGGCTTCTGCCGTCGCCGCTATCATCCGGGCGGGCTGCATCAACATACAGCTCAACCGTCCACTGCGCATAGAGCGTATGATCGGCGGCGCTATCCATCACGGTAGCATCAGTCACCCGCTCACCGTCTGCCGGAGCGGTAAACCAGCCTGTAAACGCATAGCCGTCACGCGACGGAACAGCAGGAAAAACATAGGTATTGTTATAGGTCTGCGCCTTAGTCTGGCTGGCCGGAATACCGCCATTCCCGTCAAACGTCACCGTATACGCACAGAGCGCCCAGTGCGCATATAATGTATGATCATCAAGCGCATCCATCTTCGTCGCTGCGGTCACTTTAGTGCCGCCGTTTATATCGGTAAACCAGCCCTTAAAGAGATATCCCGTGCGCGCAGGCTCAGCCGGGAAAACATAACGGCTGTCATAGGTTTGTGTGACGATCTGACTAACAGGCAGCCCGTCCCCGCCGGCAAATGTCACGGTGTATGTATTCGGCATCCATTGCGCATACAGCTCGTGATCAGCAGCCATATTCATCACTGTTGCCTCCGTCACCTGTGTCCCGTTAAACGGCGCGGTAAACCAGCCGGCAAACATGCAGCCTGTGCATTCCGGCGCAAACTCCGGAAGAACATAATTATTGTCGTAGGTTTGCCACACAAACTGACTCCAGGGATACCCGTTATTACCATAAAATGTTACCGTATACGTGTTCGCAGCCCATTGCGCATAAAGGGTATGATCAGCAGCCGTACTCATCACCGTTGACTCAGTCACCTGCATGCCGTTTGTTGCGGCAGTAAACCAGCCATTAAAGGTATACCCTTCGCGTAATGGTTCCTCCGGAAAAATATAGCTGTTGTGATAGGCTTGAGTTACAACCTGACTGACAGGCAATCCATCCCCGCCGGCAAACGTTACGGCATACATATTCGCCGACCACTGCGCAGTGATCGTCTTTTCGCCGGTGGTTCCAATCTCAATGCCCGCGGTATCCCAGCCGGCAAATGTATAGCCTGTCACATCAGGTAGTGCGGCAAACGTCACGCTGTTTTCAATGGTATATGTCGCCGGATTTGTATGCTCCGCACCCTTCGTATTGGCATAAATAATTGGGTAGGCAACCGTCGCCCACTGCGCATAAAGCTCATGATCTGCAGCGATACTTATCTTCGTAGCTGCGGTCACTTTGGTGCCGCCGGCTGCAGCGGTAAACCAGCCCTTAAAGAGATATCCCGTACGCGCGGGCTCAGCCGGAAGAACATACTTGCTGTCGTAGGTTTGTGTGACGACCTGACTGACAGGCAGCCCGTCTCCGCCGGCAAACGTTACGATATACGTCTTTGGCGTCCACTGTGCATAAAGCCCATGATCCGCAGCCATACTCATCTTCGTAGCTGCGGTCACTTTGGTGCCGCCGGCTGCAGCGGTAAACCAGCCTTTAAAGGTATAGCCTGTCCGGACCGGGTTAACATCCGGAAGAATGTAATGGTTGTCGTAGGTTTGGGTTACAGTCTGCTCCGCCGGATTTCCGCCATTCCCGTCAAACGTCACCGTGTATCTATTCGGCGTCCATTGCGCATAAAGGGTATGGTCGGCAGCTATACTCATTATCGCATCCGCGGTCACTTCGGTTCCGCCGGCTGCAGCGGTAAACCAGCCATTAAAGGTATAGCCTATCCGCGCCGGCTCGCCGGGGAAAATATAATTGCTGTCATAGGTTTGTATTACAGTCTGGTTTGCCGGATTTCCGCCAGCGGCATCAAAGACGACCGTATATCTGTTTGGCGTCCAATAAGCATACAAAGTATGCTCGACATCCAGCATTACAATGGTATCTGCCGTAATGATCATCCCTTTGCCGTCGCGCTCTGTATACCAGCAGTCAAATGTGTAGCCGGTGCGAACAGGCGCAGGCAGTTCTCCATATTCAAATCCTGGTGCCGCTCTTTTATTTGCAGGAGACGGCATAACGCCTTGGCCGTCGAATACAATTATATAAAAACAGAGCTCATACGCGCCCATATCTACTCTATCGTTATAAATACGCGGACTGCCGATTAGGTCAACGTCACCAATAACATAAGCATTTGCACCTGCATCAATACAGGGCGAATCCGGCCTTAAGCGGAAGTTCCCGTTTTCTGCGTCCGCAAACAGCGGATCCGCGGCAATATTCCCCTCTCCGGGTGGCAGCGGTGCAGTGCAGGAATAAGAAAACGCACTCCCAGTATAGTTGCTGCCATCAGGAGCCGAATTCCCCCAGACAATACAATTATTCAGCGTCCCACTAATCGCCCCGCCGCCAGACCAATGTGACGTATTCCCGCTCAATGTACAATTATTCAGCGTGCCCCCATCCGCCCCGCCGCCAGACCAATGTGACGTATTCCCGCTCAGTACGCAATTATTCAACGTCCCGCCCCACGCACCGCCGCCAAAAGAAGAAGCTGTGTTCCCGCTCAACATACAATTATTCAGTGTCCCGTAGGCCGACCCGCCGCCATGAGCAGAAGCTGTATTCCCGCTTAACGTACAATTATTCAGCGTCCCGTAATACGCCCCGCCGCCAGCATCGGAATACCCGTTCTGCAACGTGAACCCATCCAAAACGGTATCAAGATGATCACCCGCTGACCCTAGCGTTGCGCAGCGGTTTGAATTTCCGCCATCAATGATTGTATATTTTGTACCGTTCACGCTGCGGATGGTGATCGCTTTATTGTCGGTTGAAATCGGTGCATAGGTGCCGTTTGTAACAATAATTTCATCGCCGGCACCGGCGGCATTAATTGCCGC
>JBBADV010000041.1 GCA_041656295.1 Kiritimatiellales bacterium
TTCGCTTTTGGTGACGAAATGCACGGACCGCTCACCGGTTTTTTCCCAGTGCGACGTATAGTATTCGCTTTCTCCACCAGCCTGTTCAACCGGCGACACAACTTCGCGTCCGCGAAAGCGCGGTTCGACATTCAGAATTTTTCCGGCGCTGATGCCGAAGTCAACTTCCCACGACGTAATTTTTTTGCGCTCGCCCCAGCCGAGCTCGAGATAAAGTTTAGTGCGGATGATTTTGCCGACCGGCGCCGGTTTCACATCGCATTCAGAAAAGCGCCGGAAAATCTGATTGTTTTTTACAATATCTACATAGTCGATGGCGCCGCCGGCGCTGACGTCGAATTCAATTTCGCGTGCGCCGGAATTTTGCAGAACAGAACCCATTGGATTGCCGTTGATACTGAATTTTAGCGCGATGCGGTCGCCGGTGATGGCATACGTCCGGCGCGCACGAATGGCGTTCCAGAGGGCGTCGCGCGTTTTACTTTCCGCCCAGACGCCGGTGGCGCCGTGGCCGTAGCTGCCGGGATGCCCGCTGTGATGATCGGTACAGCCGAGAAAACCGAAAATTTTTCCGGCGGCGAGTCCGTACTGCACAGTGCTTTCCCAGTCGGAGCCGCCCATAGAGTGCAGAAACGGGCGCGTGTTTTCGCTGGTTTCGGAACAGCCATGCATGGAGATGAGTTCCACGTTCTGTTCAATTTCCGGCGCGAATGTTTCCCAGTTAATGCCGCGTGTGCCGCGCCGGTAGGCGATGTGGTGCGGAAAACTCATGACGTCATTTCCGGCGGCGTTGAGCGCGTTCAGGCGGTTATACAAATCCGGCAGACTATCGGCATAGAGAATTTCGCCGGCGAGTTCTTTATAAAAAATGGTACGATCACCGTCGGAATTCATGTGAATTTCGAAGCCGGGGAAAATGATCGTTTTTCCGGCGCGGTCATGGGCTTTCAGTGTTTCAAGTATTTTCAGCCAGCCGGCTTTGAGGCGCGCAAAACCTTCTTTATGAAAATCAATGATATATTGAATGCGCTCGTCCGGCGCCGGCATATCGGGCCAGTGCGCGTGTCCGGTAACGGAGCAAAAGTCGAGCTGTTCCTCCGCATTTTTGAGCGCATCTTCGAGCGGGCCGTGTCCATAGGAAATCCTGCAGTGCGTGTGCAGATCACCGAAATACGGATTCAGATTTTCATACGCTTTCATTTTCTAATACTTTTTACTTTCCATGATTTGCCGATGTTAAATCACTATATACTTAAGATTTAACAGCTTTGGTGATACTGATCACTTCACGCCGGCTCACAGGCTTCGTCCGGATTATATGAAACATGCGCCATCGTAGTATTGTGCGGCCGTCCGGCAATCAGTCTTCCGTCCGCAACAAACCCTTCCGGGCGGCCTGCCAGTTTTTTTATCAGCCGTTGACGCCAAGCGGCCAGGATTTCCGCCCGTTCCGGAGCTTCCACAAGATCCGTCAGTTCATAAGGATCTGCGTCCAGATTGAACAGCTGCTCTATGCCGGTTCCTGAGTGCCAGATATATTTCATCTGCCCATCCGTCAGCAGATGCCAGGTCAGACCTTCATCATTCGCATGCTCAGCGTGAATAAATTCGCGCGCGACAGATTCCCCATGGAGTGACGGTACAAGACTCCTCCCCTCAACCGATGCTGGAATTTCAACCCCCGCAAGCTCCAGTACGGTCGGCATAATATCTTCCAGACTGACCGCTGCCGAAACTGCAGTTCCGGCAGTAAAACCGAATTTGTCCGGCGCATGAATCATCAGCGGCACACGTACCGCACCTTCATATGGTCGCCCTTTTCTGAACATATAATGATCGCCCAGCATTTCACCATGATCGGCACAGAAAATGATAATTGTATCTGCCGCGGTTTCCCGATCCAGGCCGGACTGCGGTGAAAGCAGACGGCAGATCTGATCATCAATATGGTTAATCATCCCGTAATAACCGGCCTGGCAGTTAGCCAGCACGTCTCCTTCCAGACACGTTACAGCGGAATCCACCGGCAGGCCGGCCCCGTTATTTTCCGGCCGGTGCGCCCAGCTGCCGATATGCGGCGGATGACTTCCGGCACGCAAATAACGGGTCATATAAAATTCCGGCGGATACAGCGGTGGGTGAGGCCCGGCAAAACTTGCAACCAGCAGAAACGGACACTCCGGATCGCGCCGTTCCAGAAAACGCAGCGCTGCATCAACAGTCCGGCAGCTTGGGTGAAGTGCTTCCTCCAGGTGCCACGGCCGCGCAGTGCGCCCGTTGGCGTTCAGACCGTGACTCCAGCTTGGATTATAACTATACCCCGGAAGGCGGCCGGCATACAGATCATCGGGATGAACATCTCCGGTATGCAGCATTTCATCAAACCCGTAGCGTTTGCGGCGCGGGTGTAAATGCATATCGCGACCAACGAGCTGTGTCTGATATCCTGCTTTTTTCAGTTCTCCCGGCAGGGTCGCCGCCGGATACCAGCAACACCCTTCTTTGTTGCTGAGCATGCCGTGTGTCGCAGGAAACTGACCGGACATAAAACTGCGGCGCGCCGGAATTGAAACCGGACACGGCGAGTAGGCATGGCGAAACCGGATCCCTCCGGTCGCCAGCGCATCCAGATTCGGCGTTTGCAAAACCGGATGGCCTTCAATGCCTAGCGCATCACCGCGAAACTGGTCGCACATTATAATTAAAAAATTCGGTCGTCGTTTCATTCTATAAAACTCCTATTTTGTAAGTTCCTTAATATCTAAAAGCAGCCGCATCCATCTTTACCGCACCGGGGGACATCATGCTGGAACTCCAATACCGGTAATTCCCCGCGTTGTATACGTCAGCGTCAGACAATAGAAAAATGTCAGCGGATGAGCTTTGCGAATTTCTGTCAATAGCTCTTCGCTGCTGATAGACGTTCAGCAGAATTTCCGCCCATGAAAAATCATTTACGCCAATCAGCAGTGTAATTAAATCAGTTCGGTTCCACTCGGCCAGCATTGTTCCGATTATGCCAATGACTGTTTTCATATTCATATCAGTTCGGTTCTATTCAATTTAAAACAGCATCGGCATGACGCCGTATTTCGGATTCGGGTTGCGCGGCGGAATCGCGGCGCCGGTTTCTTCACGCCAGGCGTCGAGTTCCATTTTCAGTTTTTCGGCAACCACCGGGAGACTTTCCGCCAGATTATGTTTTTCGCCGACGTCAGCACGCAGATTATACAGCTCAATATGATCGTCTTCGAAAAAATGAATGAGTTTATAACTACCGGAACGGATGACGGCGGACGGCGACTGACGTCCCGGTCCGCCGGGCTTACCGGGCAGATAGCCGGGCGAATACCAGAAAATTGAACGGTCGCTCAACAAATTTCCGGCACCGGAAAACAGCGGCATTAACTCTGCACCATCGAGCAGATCACTGGTTTTATTCACCGGCGAACCGGCGGCGGCGGTAAACGTCGGAAAAAAATCGAGATTGATGACCGGCGTTTCACACACGCTGCCGGGCTTGATAACACCCGGCCAGCGGGCAATCATCGGTACACGGATTCCGCCTTCGAAAAACATGCCTTTTACACCGCGAAGCGGTGCATTCGACGTACGCGCGTCGCCGCCGTTATCGGACGTGAAAACGACGAGCGTGTTTTCGCGCAAGCCGAGTTCGTCCAGCCTGGCGAGGATTCGTCCCATGCTGATATCGAGCGACTCCACCATCGCTGCGTACACCGGATCTTTATGCCGCACGCCGGCAGGTTTATTTTTATATTTTTCAACCAGCGCCGCCGGCGCTTCCGGTGGGACGTGCACCAGAAAATCGGAGAGGAAGAGGAAGAACGGGCGGTCGCGGTTTTCTTCAATAAAACTGATCGCGCGGTCGGCAAGATAATCGCTCAAATAGAGATCTTCCGGCAGATTGCCGGGCGCCGGCCAGATGGATGCTTTATAATGGCGCGGCCTGCACAACGCCAGATCGTCAAATCCGCGGATTTCATCTTCAAAGGCATCCAGCGGAACATTGCCGCCCCAGCCGACGTGCCACTTGCCGAACAGCGCCGTTTTATAACCGGCTTTTTGCAGCGCCGTTCCGATTGTCTCGCAATCCGTTCCAATACCTTTGGCATTTTCCGGCGCGAGCAGCAGATTTTCATCCCAGTCCGGACCGTTCATCACAGAACCTGCCCAGCCCGGCGTCCCTTTGTCAAACCGGTGGCGGCTGCCGACGGTGTAGACGCCGTGACGCGGGATATACTGTCCGGTGATTAAGCTGGCGCGCGACGGCGCACAGTTCGGCGCGGCGCTGTAAGCATCCGTAAATTTCATTCCGTCACGACAAAGCTGATCGAGATGAGGTGTTTCATGAAAATCGCTGCCGAACGCCGCGAGGTCTGTCCAGCCGAGATCGTCCGCAAACAAAAATACAATATTCGGCGAGCGCGTCTCTGTTTCTTTGCAGCCGGACATCAGCAGGCAGCTGGAAGAAATTACGGCACCGTAAATTAACCGGTCAGCTTTCATAACATTTTCTCTTTCGCGTCACGTATTACTTAATATTTTTATCGGCGGTTAATTCATCATTGCCAGAATACGCTCTTTCATTTCAGCGGTGGTTTGCACCGCTTTTTCGGCAGTAGGTTCATAAATTTCGGAGATAAGCGGAATAAGCCGGTTTTTCTCTTTCAGTTTTTCTGCAATTTTTTCCAGATCCAGACAAAGACCGTAACCGAACGCACGATGCGCTGTTCCCAGCGCCGCATTTTCCGCCCAGTTGATTACGTCGTGCATGTGCATTTCAATCAACCGATCGCCGCAAAAATCAATCCAGTTTAAAACGGTCTGCGTATCGCCGCGCCCTTCCGGCGCAAATTTATTGGCCGCCATTACAGCATGGCCAACATCGAGCAGCAGTCCGAACTGCGCATCCGGAATGCGCTCAAGCAGATTTACATTGAATGACTCATACGCCAGCTTGATATCCCATTCTTTCGCCTGCTCCAGAATGGACAGAATGAATTCCACATTCCGGTCTTCCACATAGCGCGGCGAAACAACGGACAGCGCCGGACGTCCTTGATGATACGTCATCCACTTGGCGCCCAAATCGTACGCCAGCTCCAGTGCTTCGCGATACTGTTTTTGCGACTCCTCACGAATACCGGGATTCACCGCCGCAATATTCAAATCGAGCGGCGTGCCATGAATGGTCAGATTTTTGATGTGCCCCAGTTTTTCACGCAACCGTTTCCGGTCGTCCTGACTGAACGTACGCGGCCAGACGCCGGCGTGCGGAATCATCCACGGATTGCCGACGGCCGCCTCGAAATCACCCAGATGAATCTCCATGCAGGTCAGACCGTATTTTCTGGTCAGCTCCGCAGCGTCCCAGATATCAATACCGGTCAGCGTATTCGTTGATACACCGATGAAATCTTCCATCAAATCCATAATCTCTCTGCTATTTATCGAGCTGCTTTCTTCACACGAGATCTAACAATATTTTATTTCGTTAACTTGATCGCGTCCTTGATTAATTTGATCGCGTCGCTGCCGGTTTTATATACCTTCCGGCGGTAACCTTCCGGCAACTCATTAATACGTTCCTGCAGAACTTCACCGCCGCGCGGACTGTCCTGATAAATCAAGCCGCAATCCGGATCATCCAATCCTAAATCCGGCGCCGGATATTCTTTCCACCCGCCGTTTCCGGATGCGTATTCAATGCCGTCGTTTTCTAAAATCCCGGTGAGCTGTTTCCGGAACGCGGCGGTTTCCGCCGGCGCATCCATAATTTTTTCCTCGGTACTTAATGCATCGCCGCTGATGTCGAGCAGCAGTTCTTTGCGGTCGGCGGCGCTGTAGACATATTTCCGGTCGCGCGTCGCCAGCATATAAAGCCCGAGATCTTTTTTCTGGAACTGACTCATGACGGCACGATCTTTTTCTGCGCCGGCGGCAATGGTTGCGAGATCAGAACCGTGCACACCGGAATGATCATCTGCAATTCCGGCGGCGGCGAGGAATGTCGGGCGAATATCGAGCAGTGACACCGGGGTGTCGCACTGTGTGCCGGCGCGGAAATTTTTCGGCCAGCGCACAATCAGCGGGATGCGTACCGACGCATCAATCATAGAGCGTTTGCCGACGCTGTTATAATCGCCAAGCAGCTCCCCGTGATCCGATGCAAACACAATCAGCGTATTATCTATTTCATCTCCGAGCGCTGCCAGTACACGGCCGATATTATAATCTATGAATGATATACAACCCAGATAGGCCGCACGCATGGTGCGCAGCAGGTTTTCGTCGATGCCGGCGTCACGCCATTTATAGCGGTTTTGAATTTTGTTCCAGAGGGTTAAAAATTCTGCTCCGTCTTCGGGACGATACGGATGTCCAACTTCCTCTGGACGGTAGAGTTTTGACCACGGCGCCGGCGATTCAAACGGCGGGTGCGGTTTAATCCAGCTCGACCACAGCATGAACGGACGGCTTTTGTCGCGGCGGTTTAAAA
>JBBADV010000042.1 GCA_041656295.1 Kiritimatiellales bacterium
GTATATCCGATGCTAATGTCACCGCTCCCGCTGCTCAGCAGGCCGCCTTGCAGATACCATACGGCGTTGCCATTCAAAAGCACATGATTCGAACCGATTGTCGCGTTACCATTTGTTTGGGTTACGGTCCAGCCCACGAATCGTGAAGCGCTCTGTATCGTCGCGTTGACTCCAATCCATCCCATTGTGCCGCCGGTTGGCAATCCGCCTTCCCAGCTGGCTGGGTCGTGAATATAGCCGCCCTTGAAGACGACATCCGCGAACGCTCCTGTTGTAACTAGTACTCCCGCAATGAATCCTGTGATAACTTTCTTCATTCTTCTCCTTTGGATTTTAAGCCCGTACCGTGTACACTACCGCCTGAATTATGTTATGATTATTAAATTCCGGCAAAAAAGAGCCAATATGAAAAACTAGCCATAAATGGTACTCTTTTTTAGACATATTATTTTTTTGAAGCTTTACCGGTGCTAATGCTGAAGGTTTCCTGATATATCAGTCATCGGGATGTGACCCGATTACCGAAAGCGATGCATTCATCACTGAGGATCGAGCGAGACAATGAGACTTTTCCCCGGTGGATGCATTTATTTTCGGATTGAGAAATTGGCGGGGGCGCAGTAAAGGAGATGAGAAGTTGGTAGCGGGGCTGGGATTTGAACCCAGGGCCTTCAGGTTATGAGCCTGACGAGCTACCAGACTGCTCCACCCCGCAATTAATGAAGCAGACAGTATGATGATTTTAAGATTCAGCTCAAGCGGAATCTTAAATTAATTTTTCCGGTGCTGTTGCAGGGAAGATTTAGCTGAGACGGTACGGTATTTTATTGCTGCAGAATAAGTTTTAATCAGGCATCTAACTTTTTCTTGAACAGCGCAATCACTGCCGGCGGATTGGCTTTGCCTTGGCTCTGTTTCATAACATGGCCCATGAGTGCGTTGATGGACGCCGGATTTCCAGCTTTATAGTCGGCAACCGCTTTTGGATTTCCGGCGATTGCTTCATCAGCCCACTGGTCGAGTGCATAGTCATCATTGATCTGCGCCATTCCTTTAGCTGCAACAATCGCTTGCGGGTCTCCGCCGTCAACAAAGAGAATTTCAATCAGTTCGTTCGCGGCGCTGGAACTGACGGTTCCGCCGGCGGCAAGATCGGCGACTTGCGCAAGTGCCGCCGGAATCAGTTTACTTTCCGTAACACCGGTGTTTTTTTCGGCGGCGAGGCTGGCCGCTTTTCCCATGAGATAGTTTGAAACGAATTTATAGTGTTTCGTCAGCGCGCAGGTGTCATCGAAGAAATCGGACACTGCTTTTTCAGCAGTGAGCACTTTTGCATCGTATTCCGGCAGTCCGAGTTCATTTATATAACGTTCACGGCGCTGTGCCGGCAGTTCCGGCAGTCCGGCTTTCCACTGGGCAATTTGTTCTGCAGAAATTTCCACCGGCAGCAGATCCGGTTCAGGGAAATACCGGTAATCGTGAGCATTTTCTTTAGTGCGCTGTGAAAATGTTTCGCCGCGATCAGAATCATACCCGCGCGTTTCTTGCACTACGCTTCCGCCGCTTTCCAGCACATCAATCTGCCGCCCAATTTCATAGTTGATCGCTTCGGCAATAAAACCGAACGAATTCATGTTTTTAATTTCAACTTTCGCTCCGAGTTTTTCAGAGCCTGCCGGACGGATGCTGATGTTTACATCGCTGCGCATATGTCCTTTTTCGAGGTCGCAATCCGAAATTTCCCCGTACTGCATGATCAGCTTCAAGGTGTTCAGGTACGCGAGCACATCATCGGCGGAATGCATGCAGGGGCGCGATACAATTTCCATTAGCGCCGTTCCGGCACGGTTAAAATCAATCAGGCTTGCGCCGGCAACGTGTGTGTTTTTCGCTGCATTCTCCTCCTGATGAATCCGCTCGATCTCGAATGTTTTCAACTTACCGTTCACATCCGCCGTGATTTGTCCGCCAAGACAGAGCGGTTCGTCGGCCTGCGAAATCTGATAGTTTTTGGACATGTCCGGATAAAAATAATTTTTCCTGTCCCATTTAGAATGCGGATTAATTTTGCAGCCGAGCATCAGTCCGGTCTTGCAGCAGAGTTCAATCGCTTTCGCATTCAGCACCGGCAGCGCACCGGGATAGCCGAAACACACCGGACAGATATTCGTATTTGGTTCTGCACCGTATTCATTCCGGCAGCCGCAGAACATCTTCGTCACCGTTTTCTGCATCACATGAGTTTCAAGGCCGATACATGCTTCGTATTTCATACTACTTCCCGGAATTAAATTTTACGAGCGCCTCCCATAAAATTGCACCGTTCTTGTCACAATATTGCTTCGCAAACTCAACTGTAAATCGGTTAATAACTTTGGAATATTCTTCTTTGAACTGTTCGTTTTTTGACTTCGCGTGAACACCGAGAGGCTCAATAATATCTAAATAAAAATGTTCATCACCGGAAATAAGTCGCCAGAATTGCTGTCCGCATAATTTTAAATAATCGCCTTTGTTCGGGCGGGCATCTTTGCCGTAACAACATCCGTTAATTGCTACAACATGAATTTTTGCTCCAAGAATTCGTTTCGCTTTTCTAAAATTATCCTTTAATTTTTTTGTCTGACTGCTGTTTCCCCAATTAGGGCCGGATTTAATCGAAATAATGTAATGCACAGAATCGGCATCAAATTCTAAATCTATCCCTTCAGCAGATGATTTTCTTCCATTATAAACTTTACCGCAGACAAAAATAGCCAACTCTTCAAGAAAACCACCGAAAATACCCTCTTCCTGCGAAGACAGGTGTGCATCTAAAACAGATTTAACAATGTCCTGAGCAGTATCAACAGCTTTCGCTTTAAACAAATATGGATTTTTCCGCTTAAGAAGCTTATCCAATTTTAAGGAAAGCAAATTTTCCAGCAGTTTCTTTCGGAATTGATCGATATTTGGAGCAATAAAATCACTTAGCTCTTTTTTCGATATTTTTCCCATACTCGGCGGCCCCTTTCTCACACAAAAGCATTTCCGGTACACAAACCCGCTTTTTTGCAATTTCAATGTATTCCGGAAGAATTTCGATCCCAACAGAATTCCGCATCAAAATTTGCGCCGCTTCTGCAGTTGTTCCCGATCCGGCAAACGGATCAAGTACCCAGTCATTTTCGTCTGTAAACAATTTGATAAACCATTCCGGTAATGCACGCGGGAAGGTTGCGCTGTGAATCCGGTTTCCGGTTTCTGTTGCCATGTGAAGTACATTACTTGGGTACGCTTTCTCTCTCCCAACCCAATTCGCAATGTTTTTACCGAAACCACTACTAACCTGTGAATCGTACCGGATAACGTCATTTTTTCCTAGATGTTTAAGGCGACTCTTTGCCCAATCACCCATTGGAACCATTACGTTATCCTGATTCATTTTGAATTCACGGGATTTATTAAATTGGAGACAACGCTCCCATGCATCACGAAACCGGTTCGGCCACTTACCGGGATGGCAGTTTTTTTTATGCCAGATAAATTCTTCAGTCCAAAACCAGCCTTGTTGCCGCAACGCGAGAATCAATTCCAGCACATATGTACTGCGTTCTCCTTTTAAAACCCGTTCTTTTATATTGAGAATAAACGTTCCTGTTGGTTTTAAAACGCGCAAGAACTGTTTGCTGCGGGGAATAAACCATTCGACATATTTTTCTGGCGACACGCCGCCATAAGTATGACTGCGGCTATCCGCATACGGCGGAGATGTTACAATCAGATCAAAAAAACTATCCGGATAATTTTCCAATTCAACCTGACAATCACCACAAATAAATTCTATTTCAATACTTCTCATTGTCAAAAGTAATCAGTATCCACATTTTCACCTTCAATTCAAGCGGCACCTGCGCTTTTAAAAACAAATCATCGGGAACAAAACGTACCGTACAGCGAATGAAAAACTTTTGGACGGACACTTACTTTTACAATCTACCCCTGTCAATTCGGATACGTATTGCCTCATATAAAAAAGACACCGAAGGGGTGCTGATTTTTGATCGTTGACGGGCATGGGGTAGTTCTTTCGTTATGGTTTGTCAAGCGGCGGTTTTCCCGGCCTGTTTTTTCAGTTCTTCCATGCGGCGTAATTGCTTTTCGATCCGCCGGTTGAGATCGAACGGGTCCAGTGTGTTATACTTCTCTTTCAGCGCGTTGGCCTTTTCCGGGGTGAGGATGCCGCTGGCATTCAACCGCTCGTACGGTG
>JBBADV010000043.1 GCA_041656295.1 Kiritimatiellales bacterium
TATTGCACACCTGTTGCGATCTGTCCGATGAAGCGCTGGCGGAATGCCGCAATAAATTCGGCGTGCTGCACGTCAGCAACGACTATAAAACGGTTATTCACGATCCGGAGGTTGATGCTATTTGCATTGCGACTACCGAAAAAATGCGGCTGCCGCTGATTCGCGAAGCCGCCGCCGCCGGCAAGCCGGTTTATTGTGAAAAACCGGTGGCGCGCACGCTCGAGGAGATGTTTGAGATTCAGATCGTTGTGAAACAATCCGGTATTCCGTTTTGCGTCGGACATAATCGGCGCAGCAGCCCGGCGATGCAGGATGCGCACCGGATTTTCCGCAGCCACATGGAAAACCCGCAGCCCTGCCGGTGGCGGTTTGACCGTGAAGGCGATGAGCGCCCGCCGCGCGCCGACGACGGCACTGCCGCCATGTCCGTGCGGATTAATGACGACTGGTACAGCTGGAAATCCTGGGTGTTTGATAAAGAGCAGGCGCCGCACGGCCCGATGCTGTTTGAAATGACGCACTTCACCGATTTGTGCAACTGGTTTCTGGCGGCTGAGCCGGTTGAAGTGATGGCGATGGAACAGGGCATGCTCAATCACGGAATTATCATCCGCTATAAAACCGGAGAAATCGCCACACTGCTGATGGGCGCCAACGGAACATTCGGCTATCCGAAAGAGCTGTATGAAATGTTCGGCAACGGAGCGGCGGTCGTTGTCGACCACATGCTGGAAGTCCGCACCGCCGGAATTACGAATGCGCCGGCGCGTATCATTTATCCGATGCTGAACGATCATCATCCGGACATCGGCCAAGAAGGCGGACTGTTCGGCTGGCTGGAGAAAAAAGCAGCGGCGTGTGAGGATGTGATAAAAACCGGCGATCCGATGGCACAGTTTACTGCCGAGCCGGACAAGGGTCACGCGCATGCCATCGACCGGTTTGTGGAGCAGATTCACGGTTGCGGACCGGTGGTGTGCGGCATTGACGACACTGTTAGCGCAACGCTGGTGGCATTCGCCGCCATCCGTTCTGCACATGAAAACCGGCCGGTAAAACTTTCGGAGTTTCAAAATTAATAAGCAGGAACGAATTTTATGCAAAAGCTGGAACGCGCGCTGGCATCAATGCGGTGCGGAACGATCTCCTTCCGTCCGTTTGTTGTAACGCCTGCCGGAAAAATATTTCCGGTGGAAATTACCGGAACTTCCGGACGGTCTTACCTGCATTATCGGTGCCGCTATCCGGCGGGCTGGCAGGACGATTTTCATTTTCAAATTCAGGGCGATGAAATTACCTGCCGGCGCTATTTCCGTACGCCGGAAAAGTGTCAGCTGGCGGAGCTGGGCGTGGAGCTGAACGGCATTACATTCGGCGCCGCCGCCGCCGATGATTATTTCTACCATAACGAAAATCCGCGCATTTATCAGCGGATGACTTTTCCGGTGGATTACCGCCGTACGGCCGACGATGCCGGTAACAGCGAGTTTGATGCACAGGCAGGTAATCGCTGGGCGGATCCCGGTGTTGTCAGTGAACGCATCGGCCGGTCGCCTTATCAGCCTTTTCCGGCGATTCTGCTCAGCAACTATCAGCTTAAGCGTGGACTGGTGCATGGCACGTTAAGCCAGAAGGTATTTTATCATAACTATCTGGTGTCGCATGATAACGCGGCAATCAAGTTGGAAATTTTTTCCGGATGTAAAGCCGTTGCTTATCTGGATCTGCCCGCGGGTAAAATTCTGGTGGACGAATGGTATCTCGGACCGACCGAAAACGCCGACGACCTCGAGCAGTTTTTCGCCCGCTACACGGCAGAACTCCGCCGGCATCTGCCGCCGATGTACGGTGCCACCGCCATCAACCGCAATTCGCTGGTCTGGGGATCGTGGAACGATGGACTGTTCCGCGATATTTCGGAAGAGCAGCTGCTGCGCGAAGCGGAATTTCTGGGGCGCAACTATCCGACGGTTCAATGGCTTCAGGTTGATGACGGCTATGCCGCAGAGGCAACGCGCCTCGAGATCGCCCACGGTTTGGGCATGCCGTATGAGGGTGGAAAAGGAGTTGATAAACAGAAATTTCCGCATGGGCTGAAACAGTTCGCCGATAAAATCCGCGAGTACGGTTTGCGGCCGGCAATTTGGATCGGCGGATTCTGTCCCAAAGGCACTCCGATCTATAACGAGCATCCGGAGTGGTTTATCAACTACGATTACCGCACGGCCAAATCGGCGCCGCTGGATCCGAGCCGGGCTGAAGTCCGCTGCTATATGGAATCTGCGCTGGACACATTTTTCCTGGAATTCGGGTTCGAAGGGATGAAGCACGATTTCTGGAGTTATGCGTTTGAAGACAGCCATGATCTGCTGGCGAACAAAGACGCCTCCGGCTATCAATGGCGCGACTGGTGGCTTAAAGAAATCCGTAAACGTCTGCCCGCTGACGGCTATTTGCAAACCGGTTGCGACCTCGTGATGGCCAATCCGTTTCTCGGCGAATACTTCACTAATTACCGCTACGGAATTGATATCGGCCATGGAAGCTGGGATTGCGTCCGCACCAATTTCCTCTGGGGCGTGGCGTGTTTCGCCCTGCACATCGGCGATTTGATGGTTCCCAACAGCGATTCGGTCGGACTGCTGCCGGGCCTGAATGATGATGAAGCCCTGTTTTGTCTGAACTATTGTCTGGTAACGCATTCGATGGTGGAAATCGCCGGATTGCTGAGTCAGCACCCCGATCATCCGCGCGTAAAATATTTACAGAAAGCCGTCTGCAATCCCAATAACGGACAGGATGTGTATCTGGCGCGCTACGATTACCGCGCCGCCGGGGCTCATGTCGCGGAAATTCTCTATTTTAACACGCCGCACTTCAGCATGTTGTCTGGAAATGATGCATTACCGCTGCGTACGGTCGGAATCTTTAATACGGATGAAATCGACAGGAAAATCGCCTTTGATCCGGCTGATTTAAAACTGCCGGCCGGCAGCTATCTGCTTACTGACGTATGGACCGGTGAACTTTTCAAATTTCCGGGTGAAGTGACATTTGAGGTAAAACCGCACGCCAGCCGTCTGTTCGCAGTCAGTCCGCGCACCGGCACACCGCAGCTTTTGGATGCGAATAAAAAAATCACCGATGCTGCGTTGAACGGAAACGTACTGGCGCTGACCTTTGCCCACGGCGGAGAAATAGAGCTGCTCTTTAATCAGCCTCCGAAAAAACTGCCGGACGGATTTACTGCCACCGGCAATCAGGTTTCCGGCAGTTTGTCCTGTGCAGCCACCGTTGAATTCGGTTTTTAAATGCGGGGATGGAAGCGTCGCAAGTCTGAAGGTCTTAATGCTGCAGGTCAAAATGCGCAGGGCGCGCTGATGGTAAACGGCAGGGCGCGCAGTCCCTTGCGCGCCGTTATTTTTTGGCGGCCAAGGGACTGGCCGCCCTACCTGTTTTCCTTGCCGGCGTTGCGTGGAAAAATATTATGCTCGAAAATTTATCTTAACCGGAACGGTTGCCGGAATTTACCGGAAGAAGGTGTCGACACCGGCGGAAATCCGGCGCGGCATTCGCGCCGGAAAAAGCGATCAGCCGCCGGTGATGCTGGATGGACTGCGCATCGGCACCGCAATCTGTTTTGATGAAAATTTTCCCGATCAGATCTGGCACTGGATTGACGCGGTGTTGATCTGCTGGTTTTTCCGGCGTACACCTTTGCCGGTGAATTAATGCGCGCGTGGGCGATCAACTGCGGTGTGCCGCTGGTCTGTGCGTTTCCGTGGGAATCGGTGATCTACGATCGCGACGGAAGTCTTTGCGCGCAAGCCGGCACGCTGACAACGACGGTGCAATTCGGGTATCATTCGCCGTGGATTACCTGTTCGTTGAATTTCCGGCGCCGGATTTATCATCTGGATGACAATCAGCTCCGCCTGCCGGAACTTTGCAAAAAATACGGCGGCAGCATGGATATCCGTTTGATGGAACGCGACGGACGTATGATGCTTACGGCGCAATCGCCGGAGATCAATCTGGACGCCATTGAAAGCGAGTTCGGACTCATTCCGCTGCAAACGTATCTGCGCGACAGCCGCGCTATGGTGCAGCGATTCACACAAATCGCAGAGAAATTCTGCACGCAGAGCCGCAAAAAAAGGGTTTAACCGCAGATGTAAACGGAT
>JBBADV010000044.1 GCA_041656295.1 Kiritimatiellales bacterium
TAGAGCATATCACGATTGAGAAGCCGTAATATGACACGATGAAAACCATCCGGCAGCATCCTGCGGTGTGACCTGTGCGAATGCCCGGCTGATTGCGGCGGATAATTCATCCTGTGTCCGGGCACCCAGACGTCGCAGCAGGGTTTTGATTTTGCTCCACATCTTTTCAATCGGATTGAAGTCCGGGCTGTAGGGCGGCAGGAACTTTATCGTTGCCCCGCACGCTTCAATCAAACGAAGAGCTTCCGGATCATAATGGGTTCTGAGGTGATCCATCACAATGATATCGCCGGGCTGCAGCGTGGGTGCCAATACCGCACGGATATACTCCCGGAACACGGCGCCGTCTGATGAACCCTCCACCTCCATCGCTGCTGTCTGTCCGTTCAACCGGATCGACGAAATCATCGTAGTGGTACACCCGTGTCCATGCGGTGCGTGTGCCAACAGCCGCAGACCATAACGGGCACGTCCGCGTAACCGGGTCATATTAGTTTTAGCACCGGACTCGTCGATGAACACCAGACGGTCGGGAGCAAGGTGCGGAAGTTCTGCGAGCCATTGTTCACGTAACCGCTCCACGTCTTCCCGTTTTTGTTCGGCAGCATGCAGCGTTTTTTTTATACCGGTATCCGGGCCGGCTTAATGCGCGCTGAACCGCCATGATTGAGCAGTCCACCCCGCAGAGATCTTTAATCTCTGTCAACGTCGCATCGGGGTGACGCTGAACCAGCCGGTCGAGTGCATCCAATGAGCTGCCGTGGAATACCGCCCGGCGGTGGCCTCGAGGCAGAGGCGCTGTACGGCCGGTTTTTCTGTACCGTTCAAGCCAGTCCTGAAATGTGCGGATGTTTACTCCGTACAATGCTGCAATTTGTGCCTGAGTGCCCTGATGCTTCAGGTACGCCGTAATGGCGCGTTTACGTGTCTGTTCTGTTGCGATTCCCATGAACAGAACACTAAAACAATATTAACGATATTTCAATCGTTAAATGCTCTAGAGCATTTTCGATTTAATTAGTCGCGTAATTAGCATGGCTGAAAAAGTTTCGGCATTCGACAGGAGTAAATTCCGGCAGGATGGCTGAGAGTCTCCCGCACAGTTCATCAAACCCGCTGATGATATACTTACGCAGATGCGCTTTCAGTTTAGAAAACGCCATTTCGATCGGATTGAGATCCGGACTATACGGCGGCAGATCGATCAGCTCCGCTCCTGCAGAACAGATCAGATCTCTGACTCCGGGACTGTGATGGCTTGACAGATTGTCGCAGATCACAATATCTCCTTCCCGCAGGCCGGGTCGCAGAACCTCCCCGACATAGATCAGAAAGCTCTCCGTATTCATTGGACCATCCAGCAGCCAGGGAGCACAAAGCCCGCTGATACGCAGCCCGGCAACCAACGTATTGGTGACCCAATGCCCGTGGGGAATATGGCATCGACACCGTTCTCCCCGTAAAGCCCGTCCATATCCCCGTGTCAGTTTCGTATTTAATCCGGTCTCATCAATAAAAATTAACTGCTCCGGGTTCCATTGCTGCTGATGCCGCAGTTTGCGGGCGTGCTTTACATCATCACGAAACTGCTCTTTGGCGTGCAGCGTTTTTTTTAAAGCTCAGCCCCAGCCGGTCAAGCTGGTGCCATAAGGCGTTAATTCCAATCCGGATTCCCAGGACATCCTTGCACCGGCGCTGCATCTCTTTGAGCGTCAAGTCCGGTTGTTTGCTAATCCATTTCTGCAATGTCAGCTCATGCCCGGTCAGCCGTGAACGGCGATAGCCGCCGCGCTGCTTCGGCTCAACCGAACCCGTCTGCTGATACTGTTTCCAGTATCGTTCAACCGTACGTACAGAAACTTGAAACCAGCGCGCTGTTTCCTGTGCACTGCGCCCGTTTTTTCTGGCGGCAATCATCCGTTCCCTTAACTGCAGGTGATACGTTTGAGTTGTCATGACGGAATCATGACAGATCATTCCGTAGCGTCAAATTAAATCGAAAATATTCTAAATTCAAAATTGAGAGAGACGAACTGACGGCACTTTCTTCCAAAGGTAACCGGGCGGTACGAACGGTGTTACATGCCCGGGCGCTTCTTTTACTCGACCAGGGCGATTATGCCCCGGGCACATGGACGATTGCCTCTGCGGCCGAAGCGCCGGGTACAACGGCGCGCAGCCTTGAAAAACTCAAGCAACGGTTGGTTGAAGCAGGACTGACCGAAGCCGTTGAAAGAAAGAAGCGGGAGAAGCCTCCCCGTGAAATTAAGTTCGATGGCAAATTCGAGGCCCGGCTGTTAACGTTAGCCTGTTCTGCCCCGCCGGAGGGAAGATCGCGGTGGACGGTCCGCCTGCTGGCTGAAAAAGCGGTTGAACTCAACATGGCAGAGAGTGTGTCTGCCATGACCATTTGCACTGCGCTAAAAAACATGAACTTAAGCCTCACCTGAGTAAATACTGGAAGATTCCGCCGAAGGAAGATGCGGCGTTTGTGGCGGCCATGGAAGATGTGCTGGACGTTTATTCACGTCCGTATGACAAAGAGTATCCGGCGGTCTGTACGGATGAATCAGGTATCCAGCTGATCGGAGAGGTCAGAGTCCCTCTTCCGGCGATTCCCGGACATCCGGTGTGAATGGATGATGAATATGTAAGAAACGGCGTGGCCGGTATATTCATTGATGTTGAACCGCCGGCGGGGAAACGCCATGTGAAAATTACAGATCATTGCGGCAAAACCGGCTGGGCGCAGTTCATCCAGGAACTGTTGGCTGAACGGTACGCAGAAGCCGAAAAAGTTCTGCCGGTGATGGATCAACTGAATACCCATGCCACGTCGTCGCTGTATGCGACGTTTGCTCCGGCGGAAGCGAAACGGTTGAGTGACCGTCTTGAAATCCATCATACGCCGAAGCACGGGAGCCGGCTGAATATATCCGAAATCGAGTTGAGTGTGCTGAAACGGCAATGTTTCCCGAGACGGATGGATAACAAAGCAGAACCGGAGCAAGCCGTAGCGGCATGGAACACCGCCAGAAATAATCGCCAGACGCCTGTCGACTGGCAGTTTAAAACCGCCGGCGCTCGAATCAAACTCAAAAAATTATATCCGAATATTTAAGATTTACGATGTACTAGGGTGTTTAGTCCCACAGTGTACTGGAGTGATGTATAACCAGCTCCGGAGGGATGAATTACGGGACAGATAGTACACGGATGCGCCCGTACGACTGAGGCGGTGTGTCGAACGATACAACATCGTCAAGAGAGCCTGAGTGTTCTGGCA
>JBBADV010000045.1 GCA_041656295.1 Kiritimatiellales bacterium
CCCTGTCGGGGAAACATAATAATCGGCAGAAGTCGGCGCGGTGTAGCCCGGTGTAGCGCCATTGTCCCGCG
Organism: Kiritimatiellales bacterium; assembly: GCA_041656295.1. Taxonomy (NCBI): domain Bacteria; kingdom Pseudomonadati; phylum Kiritimatiellota; class Kiritimatiellia; order Kiritimatiellales; species Kiritimatiellales bacterium. The sequence goes on from JBBADV010000045.1 coordinate 72, forward strand.
CCATTTTTTAACCTCTCAGAAATTAGGACGGGTTGCTAACCGTGAAGCGGAGCCAACCGTTTGTCGCGTGGGGATTGATCGTCAGTTTGTTTGTATCAGTGATCGATACGTCCGTGCCGCCGGTGTTGATATTGGCAAAGCCGATTACAGTTTTATCCGAATTGGTATTGTCGATAAATGCATATTTGCGAGCGGTGATGCCGCCGCCAGATGCCGTCCATTCCACAGGATCGCCGTCGAAAATAACACTCGATCCGCTTTGCGTAACCGTCTGATTGGCTACGGAAATTCCGCCCGTAGTGTAACCATTGCCGTTTGCCACCTCGCCGGTGATGTCGGAATATTTTGCCGTAGAGACGGAAATATTCGTCCCGGAAGTAAGCAGGATGATTTTGATATCATCCGTATTTAGATTGACCTTCGAGGCCGCGATTGACCCCACAAGGTTGATGAGAAAATTATTTACGAGGGAAATTTGCTGTGTGTCGGCCATTTTGGTACTCCGGCGCTAGGTTAAAACAGGTTTTCTTTGATGATTAGCTTCGGCCCGTCGATGAATATATCGTAGCCGTTCGGCGGGATTAGCTTGATTTGCATTTCCGCATACACCGTCTCGGTAAAAGACGCGGTATCGGATGGCAGCATCTGCAAATATGCTTTTCCTGGATTGTTGGTCTGATCGGGATCAATCACAGCGTCACGTGACACAAAAACAATTCCTTCCGAAGCAATTCGACAAGTCACTTGCGCAAGATCAAGATTGATAAATCCTCTCGGCACAACGACGCCGCGCGAATAATCATAGGTAGCTTCTGCCAGCCGGAAATAGATTTTCGGGCCCGCTCCCTGGAAAAATTCAAAAGTCTCGGTTCTGACGTCACAAATATTCATGGTTTAAATTTATATCAAAAATGTATACCATACGCCACTAGATATTGTACCAGGCAGTTGGCTGCTGCTGCTATGTAGTGTAGTTTCGGGTTTGCGTTATGGAGCGGTCAGATATGCCTGATATTGACGAGTTAAGACGTCGATTAGCGGACCTCGAAAAAAACATGTCTATCATACAAGAGCGAGTTGAAAACCTACGCGAGGCACAGCGCAAGGAAGATGCGTTTAAGCGCAGCATGTTTTACATCGTCCTATCGTCATTTGTCGCGACAATCGCCTATTTCGGGAAAGGCGTTTTGGACAAGGTGACATTTAAATGATTAAAATGATTGCGTTTTTTCTGGTTGTCAATCCGCTCATACTTTGGGCGCAAGAGCCAATGACGCAATCAATTGTGGCTATTTTGGAGCGCATACAATGACAAGCAGGCACACTCTCCACGATATCGATATCATGGCGCGCACGATTTACGGCGAGGCGGCGGCGAACAGCGAAAAATCGGCTATCGCAGTCGCGAACGTAATTATGAACCGGGTCCGCTATCAGAACTGGCCTTCGACGATTGCGGAAGTCTGCCTTCAGCCGTGGCAATTTTCCTGCTGGAATTCGAATGATCCGAACCGCGCGCGCATCCTTGCCGCAGATGGAAAAGACAAGTGGTTTACGCGATGCCGCCAGATTGCGGCACAAGTCGCAAGGGAGCCCGGCGGATCGGCAACGGATCCGACAAAGACGGCAACTCACTATCACACTTTTGCAGTCAGTCCGAGTTGGGCCAAGAAAAAAGCCGCCTGCTACAATGATGGGTATCATTACTATTACAACAACATCGACACGCCGCCGCCGTCTTGCGCAAAAGATGCCCTGGAACACGAAAGGCCGATCAGCAAAACGCGAACCGTTCGCGGCGGCAAGATGGCTGTGGCGGGCGTCGCGGGCAGCGGTGTTTTGATGGAATTGCAAAGTCAATTGGAGCCGCTGATCCCCTACAGCGAATATCTCAAATACGTCTTTCTTGGCGTCGCGCTGATATCCATCGGCGTGATGATATATGCGCGCATTCAGGATCGGCGCGAGGGCTTGCGATGATCCGGGCTTTTTTTTCGGCAATAACTGGCGCGCTTTCCGGAATATGGGGTTATGTTATTATCGTCGCCGGAGGCGCTGTTGCTGTCCTGGCAATCCTCGCCGGAGCTCGATCGGCAGGAAGAGATAGCGAGAGGGTTAAAAATGCAAAGCAGGCTATCGAGATTATCAAGCGTCAGCGGCAGGCCGCAGCTCGCAGCCCTTCCGATCGTCGCGGCGTTGCTGACCGGATGCGTGACGGTAGCTTCTGACCCGTCAATCTGTCCTCCGATTGCGCAGTACAGCCCGGAATTTCTGGCGGAGGCGGCGGACGCACTCGACGCACTTCCCACCGGCTCCCCGCTCGAGCGGATGATCATCGACTACGGCCGCGAGCGGGACATGTTGCGGGCGTGTCAGTGATGAGATGCGTGTGATAATTTACCGTCCCACCATATCGCGTATAGTGTCCTGCCACGCGAGTGCCAGTAATCAAAGCAATCCGAATTCCCGCAGCATCTCGAAATAGATCATAGCCTTTCTGGCCTGGCTGGAAAGCCTGGTCGGCTCGCCGTTTCGCTGCAATGTACCGTTCTCAATCGACCGAATGGCCCGGTTTCCGGAATAACCAAGAATTTCAGCCGCTCGCTGCTGCGTCAATTTATGCCGGCAGCGGAATTCGTAAATGATTTCTCTATCGGATTTTTCCCGTCCGTCATCGGTCAGCCACCACGGCAGGAACGTTGGATCCTCTGACATAAAAACATCATTGATATCGCTCATCTTTTCCTCCTCTTCCATCCGTATTTTTCTTCTATCCGGTCGAAAATCTCTTTGGCTATTTTCTGATCTTCCGGATTGCTTGTCCCGTATACGATCATTTCCATTCTGCCGCCTTCTTTTTTTCTCAGGTCAATTTTAATGTCGGGAAGCAGCTCGTCGAATTTGTCCATAATTTCCGACATCATTTCCCGCCATTGCTCGACATACGGCGTAACC
>JBBADV010000046.1 GCA_041656295.1 Kiritimatiellales bacterium
CCCAGATTTCACTGCGGATGGCGGCGCCCATGCCGTTGATAAACCAGTTGTCGAACGATCCGCTCAGCGGAGGTTCAATGCCTTCGCGCAGATTGCGGATGCACACGCCGTATTCGTCCCACGGAAAATTAATGTTATTCCGCCACGCGCCGGCAAACAGCGTCCGGCTCACTTCCGGCGATTTCTGCTGATCCAGCAGGCATGCCCAAAGCACCTGCAAATCCAGATCGTCATTCGGAACCATGCCCGCCGGCACCGGATCATAGAACGTTAAATCAAACGGGCCGTCCATCCCCTCGTACGGCATGCCGAGCGTTCCGCCGACGGCTTTGCCGAGCCAGCAGCCCATCACTTTTTCACGATAGTTTTTAATTTCCATACTTATTCTTCAGGACGCTGCCGGTATTCCGGATTGTACGCCGGATTCGGTTCACACGGAATAACGGCGTCCATTTCTTTCAGCCATGCAGTTAATTTTTCGCGCAGCTCAGAAACTTTTTCCGGCAGCTCTGCTGCAAGATTCTTTTCCTCACCCAAATCAGTTTTTAAATTATACAATTCGTCAGTGCCGGTTTCGTATTCGTGAATGAGCTTATAATCGCCGGCGCGGATTACAGAACACGGGCGCACCCAGTCACCGCGTTCATTTGCCGGCGGAATAAACATTTCGTCATCATCCCAGTACGCATAATTCTCACGGACGTTTTCCACAAACACTGTCGGAATGGTGTAACACGGATGGTGCCAGTAGAGTGCGTCGCGCTGAAGCGTTCCGCCGGAAAAAAGCGGCAGGATATTTTCTCCGTCCAGCGTTAAGCCATCCGCCGTCCCTCCGGCGGCGCTCAGAAATGTCGGCAGCAAATCAAGAATTGAAACCGGAACATTGCACACCTGAGGCGCTGTTCTGCCAGTCCAGTGTGCAATCATCGGTACGCGGATTCCGCCTTCATAAACCGATGCCTTACAACTGCGCAGCGGCGTTCCTTTGGCACACACCGGATTCACACCGTTATCCGAAATAAACACGATCAATGTGTTTTCGAAAACGCCGGCGTTTTTTAAGCCCTGCATCAGCCGTCCGAATTCAACATCCATGGCATACACCATCGCTGCATATTCAGGATTACTCCGTCCGGCATCCGGCGTTCTGGTTTTAAACAGTTCAGTGTATTCATCTTTCGCTTGAACCGGACGATGCACGAGATACGTCGCGTGAATTAAAAAGAACGGGCGGTCGCCGGTGCTGTGTTCATTAATGAACTTCAGAGTTTCATCGAGCAGACGTTCCGGCAGATATTCGCCGTCCGGCCCATCGGAAAGTTCCGGATTTTTATACGGACTGAAATAGGACGGCGGGTTTCCAAAACCGCAACCGGCAATATTCACATCAAACCCGCGCCCCGGCGGCATCGTTTCCGGACGGTCGCCCATGTGCCATTTGCCGATATATCCGCAGGTATATCCGGCGCGTTTCATCACATCACCGATCGTCGGCGCGGAACCCTCATAAAAATGACCGCTCTTCACGTCGCGCAATTTTTTGTACGGCTCCGGTGCCGGCTTATAAGCCTCCACGCGATAAATTCCATGGCGCGGCGTATTCTGCCCAGTGATCAGGCAGGCGCGTGACGGCGAGCAGGTTGGATAGGCATACGCATCACTGAATACGGTTGACTCGCGCGCGAACGCATCGATGTTCGGTGTCAGATGAAATGTGCTGCCGTTATATCCGAGATCGCCCCAGCCTAGATCGTCCACAAGAAACAGCACAATGTTCGGTTTTTCAGCAACAGCACAAACTGTCGAAAGGCAAGAGGAGACCAGAAGCATATGTTTTAATGTATTATTCATTTTGTTAAATTAATTGTACCTAGAATTAATTGAATGGCGTCTTCGCCGGTTTTATATACATCCCGGCGATATTCCTCCGGCAGCTCATTAATGCGTTCCTGCAGAACTTCACCGCCGCGCGCACTGTCCTGATAAAGCAACCCGCAATCCGGATCATCCAATCCTAAATCCGGCGCCGGATACTCTTTCCACCCGCCGTTTCCGGATGCGTATTCAATGCCGTCGTTTTCTAAAATCCCGGTGAGCTGTTTCCGGAACGCGGCGGTTTCCGCCAGCGCATCCATAATTTTTTCCTCGGCACTTAATGCATCGCCGCTGATATCGAGCAGCAGCTCTTTGCGGTCGGCAGCGCTGTAGACATATTTCCGGTCGCGTGTCGCCAGCATATAAAGCCCGAGATCTTTTTTCTGGAACTGACTCACTACAGCGCGATCTTTCTCTTCACCGGCGGCAACCGCGGCGAGATCGGAACCGCGCGTTTGTTTGTCGTCTTTAATTCCGGCGGCGGCGAGGAACGTCGGACGAATGTCGAGCAGCGACACCGGTGTGTCGCACTGTGCACCGGCATTGAAATTTTTCGGCCAGCGCACAATCAGCGGAACGCGCACCGACGCATCAATCATACAGCGTTTGCCGACGCTGTTGTAATCGCCAAGCAGCTCCCCGTGATCCGATGCAAATATAATCAGCGTATTATCCACTTCATCTCCAAGTGCTGCCAGTACACGGCCGATATTATAATCTATGAATGATATACAACCCAGATAGGCTGCACGCATGGTACGCATCAGATTTTCGTCGATGCCGGCATCACGCCATTTATAGCGGTTTTGAATTTTATTCCAGAGGGTTAAAAATTCTGCGCCGTCTTCAGGGCGGTACGGATGTCCAACTTCCTCTGGACGGTAGAGTTTTGACCACGGCGCCGGCGATTCAAACGGCGGGTGCGGTTTAATCCAGCTCGACCACAGCATGAACGGACGGCTTTTGTCGCGGCGGTTTAAAA
>JBBADV010000047.1 GCA_041656295.1 Kiritimatiellales bacterium
CCCATCAAGCCCCATGAGACTATAAGACTGTTCACGCCGACCTGTGGCGTGGACATCAGAAAGGCCGCCGTGGCGCCGCGGCTGGCGCCTTGCCGGCGCAGGGATGCCGCAATGGGAATGACACTGCATGAACACAAGGGCAATGGAATTCCCAGCGCGGCGGCGCGCGCCGCCGCGCGCCAGCCGCCGCCGCCCAAATGCCGCCGTACCCAGGCGCCGGAAAGCCAGACCGACAGCGCCCCCGCCACGCAAAACCCGAACAGCAGATATGGCGCCATCTCTATCCATACATTCCAAGCGCCGGAAAGTAACCGCATTATCATGTTGTCTCTTTTATGTTTCGCTCATATGCTTTGGAACGCGCAGGCTTTGCCTTTGAAAGCGCAAAACTTGCTTGCTCATTTCAAAGGCCAAATATGTGCGCCATTTTGTTTTCAATCAGGCATTATTCCAAATATTGGCATGGTTCATTTTCGGGTAACACTTTTCCGATAAAATCGTCCAGTGTTCCCCGCAAAATCACCATTCGTTTATGCGGGTTGTTCAGGCTGTGGACCGCCATGCTCCGCTGGGAGCGCTGCCGCCATTCCCCCGAACACCTGCGTTTCTCCAACCTGTTTTGAAAGACAATTCCCTCGAAAAACTGACGCAAGAGTAGCCGCATTGGACGTTCGCTGTCAAGCCAAAAAGCGCGGAAAAACGGGGGGGGGGTAAATCGTTGATATTCAATCGGTTATAACAAGAAAAAATTTTAATATTTTTCAGAAAAATGTTGACGCCGCGGCGTTTTTTTTGTATCTTGTGTCTTGTTGTATTAATCCAATCAGAAAGGAGTTGCCCCATGTCCGCTACACGCATCGCCGAATCGAAACCAAAATCCCGCGCCACAGCGCTGGCATCCTGCCAAGGCCTTATCAAGGCCTCGCTTTGCAAAACCCGCGTCCAGTGCGGCAAACCCACATGCCGTTGCGCCAAAAATCCGCGGTTCCGCCATACCGCTTTGACTTTCACCTACAAGCACAAAGGGCGGAGCATGGGGCTGCACGTGCCAAAAAGCATGGAAGCGAAAGCCCGCCGGGCGGAGGAGGATTATCGGAAGTTGAAAAAACTCGTCCAGAAGATTTCAGATTCCAATCTGAAAAAGTTCCGTCGCGGAATTGCCGGCATGAAAGCTAAATCGCGCCAACGGCGCAAATCACACGCTTGAGGAGACATGCCCATGTTGACTGCGTTAAGAGATTTTCCGTCTTCCGCGAAAAATCTGCCGGCGCGCGAACGCCAGGCGTTGGCTGTCGCGGCGCTGGCCGGAAAAACTCCGGTGTCACGGCTGGCCGCCGCCAGTGGTGTCAGCCGGAAGTTTGTGTATCAGCAATCGGCAAAAGCGAACAATATTTTAGACGAAGCGTTCGCCGGCAAACTCCCCGACGATGAGGTCTTGTTTTATCTGCCGGTGACAAAGGAATGGCTCCATAAAGCCGTTCTCGGTCTGGTTTTGATCTGTCACAGCTCGTTCCGGGGCGTGGTGGAGTTCATGCGCGACCTGCTGGACTTCAATATTTCCATCGGCTCCGTGCATAACACGCTTATGGATGCCGTCGGCAAAGCCAAAACCGTTAACGCCACTGAGCGCCTGGAAAATGTCAGAGTCGGCGCCCCTGATGAAATATTCCAGGCGCGGATGCCGGTCTTGGTCGGCGCGGATGTCATTTCCACATATTGCTATCTTTTGAGTTCCGAAAACTCGCGCGATGGCGACACATGGGCCATCCGGCTGATGGAACTCAGCGACAAGGGACTTCATCCAGATTACACTGTTGCCGACGGCGGCACGGGGCTCCGCGCCGGACAGGCGCTGGCATGGCCGGATATCCCATGCCGGGGCGATGTGTTTCACGCACTCTTGGATATGGGGCGACTGACGGTATATCTGGAGAATCGCGCATTCGGCGCAATGTCGGCTCTAGAAAAAACGGAGGTAAAAATGACCAAGGCAAAAAGAAAAGGATGCGGCAACAAATACTCGAAACGTCTCGCCGTGGCCGGCCAAGCCGAAGCCGCGACCATTAATCTGGCCGATGATATACGCACCTTGGCCGGATGGCTGCGCAACGATATTCTTTCTCTGGCGGGCGGCAACGTTGACACCCGCCGGCAACTATTGGATTTCGTGATCGAATCGTTACGGCAAAGAGAACATCTGCGTCCGCACAGAATCCGGCCGGTGCGTGTCATGTTGGAAAACCAGCACGACCTGCTTCTAGCCTTTGCACAGGAAATAGACGACAGGCTCATTGCATCCGCCAACGAACTCAACTCGGATCCATCCGATATGCGCCGGCTCTTTAATCAGCGCATCAAGGAACGCGCGTCCGACCAGAACCCCATTACTGATGATCTCCCGTGTGAACAATCAGATGAAAAATCAGACGCCGCGGAGCAAAGCGTCCAGAAAATCATCGCCGGCGTTGTCCGCGCCAGCTCCATTATCGAGAACATCAACAGCCGTCTACGTTGCTACTTTTTCCTGCGGCGTCAGATCGGAAACGGCTATCTGGACCTACTCCGTTTCTTTCTCAACCACCGGAGGTTCCTGCGCAGTGAACATCCCGAGCGCGTTGATAAAAGTCCCGCCGAATTACTATCCGGCAAAACTCATCCGCACTGGCTGGAATTACTGGGGTTTGAGATGTTCAAGCGCGCCGCTTGAGCGACCTAATCCTGCCCAAGTCCGATTAAATTCTTGCGCACTCATGCGTGACAGGCGTATACTGCCTTCTGTTACCCAAAAAGGCATGTTTTTGAACCATGCCACAAATTTGATCAGGTTT
>JBBADV010000048.1 GCA_041656295.1 Kiritimatiellales bacterium
ATTTTCAAAATCCGCTGAAAAAAGGAAGAGTGCCAAAATGCGACTATGAACCCAACCGCACGGTTACACACGCCAGCAACCCTGTTTATCAGGAATTCCGCGTATGGCGCGATGTTCTGAACATCAAAATTTATGATCCGGAAAGAAACGAAGTGGAAATTCCGTTTGAATTGCGTCAAAAGTGGTTTGAGCGGTGCAATACCGGAACCAACCTCACCAAAGCCTCCTGCTGCCGCGACTTAGGTTTCAAACGAAGTACGCAATTCAGCTGGTTCAGTGGAAAAATGATTGCCGGAAATCCTATCAATAAAATGTTTTTGGGAATTGGAACTTCGTTGGAGCCACATCCCATACCGGCGAGCTTTCGCTACACGCTTTGGCAGGAACTTTTCAGCGCCACCGACGATGATCGGCTGGCAAAATTGCTTCAAAACAAATATGGTTTTACTGACCATCAAATCAGTGAATTGCTTGATTTTGACTTTTCAAAACTTGGTCATTCCGGGTTCAGCATGAAGGCAATCCGAAAATTAATGCCGGAGATGGTTGCCGGAACGAAGCTGAAAGATGCCATTATGCAGGTTTATGGAAAAGTGGACTTCAAAAATGTGGCATTGCGCAATGTGGTGTTAGAGCAGCACTATTTTAGTTATAAAGCATTGGTTGAGCAGCTTTGCAAAGATTTTGAAATTAATGAAATATGGTTTGAAATTGATCCGCTGCTGAAAGCCGGCAACAAACAGCGCAAGGCGATGGCACAGCAACGACGCCGCGATGAAAAATTTGCAAAAGAAAACGAACAGCTCTCATCATACAACCTGTTGAAACTGAAATTGTGGAATGAAAGCGAAGGCGTTAGTCCATACGAACCGGATTACGTGATTCCATTGGAAGAACTTTACTCTGACAAATACAACATCGACCATATTGTGCCGAAAAGTCTCCTTTTTGAACGCGGTTACAGCAATCAGGTACTTTCGCCGGTGAAGCTTAACGAAAAGAAAAACCGGCTCACCGGATTGGAATTCGCCCGGGTGTCGGGTATTGAGGAAGAATACCGCGCACTTGTTGAAACCATGCCCGAAAACAAACAGCGATTCCTGCTGATGAACAACGAAGAAATTCCAGCCGACTGGATTTCGCGCCGGCAAAACAGCGACTACAACACCAAATGTTTTGCAACAATCAGAAACGGGCAAAACATGCCAAATAAGCTGATCAGCCGTTACACGCGGCAGTGGATTGAGCCGGGATACCCTGAAGATGATGCCAGGCATTACCTGTGCAAAGCCTGGACATTGGCAAACCTTGACCAGAATACAATTGAATATTTTGATCATCTGAAAGAAGAAAGTGTGGGCAAAGACAGCGTTGGATTATATGCGTTAGAACCCGTTTGTGAACGGATTGACTTTGAAAATGCGCCCCTGGCACGTCCAAAAATCAAGTTTGCAAAGAAAACGGCGCACGGATACGTGCCGCGGTTCGGACTGCACGGCGAAACCGTGTTTGGAAAACGGGTTTTCAAACGCCGCGATGCAAAAGGGAAAATCATCACTGATGTTTTTTACAAAGTGCGGCAGCCGGTTGACCAGCTCACCGCGCCCATGGTCCGCAAAATCATGGATAAGGCTATCCGTGAGAAAATTGAAGCGCGCATTGCGGAATATGGTTCGCATGAAAAAGGGATTGAATCCCTGATTGATGAACCGGTGCTGCATAACGGCAAATCAATCAAACGGGTGAGCGTGATGCAGAGCGCCGAAAAAATATTTCCGCTGCACAGCACAGACGGCAGCGGCAAAACTTCAAAATCTGCAAAATATAACCGCAAAATCGACTTTGTTTTCAGCGATAAAAACCGGATGCTGAAAATCAGCATCGGCGAAAACGGGAAAGTGAAAAAAGAGACCGTTACGCTGTTGGAGTGGATCAACGCGCTGAACAGCGGTGAAAAGATTGAACGCGGCACATTCTGGCTGCAGGAAAATGATATTGTGGAACTGCGCGGAAAACGCTACTATGTGGTTGGCGCCAGCGAAACGCTGATGCTGCGCGACATATATACGCTGTCTGCCACCAACACCTATCGCGTGAAGGTGGATGATTACAAGGAAATGAAAAAATTAAAGGTTAACCAGTATGGCGATTGGCAGAATTCCGCGGATAACAATGAAGTTTGACACGGTGGATTATGAAAATTCCACCGAAAAAGCATATAAATGTTACCTGAACGGGGTGGTGCAGTGGATACCCAAATCCATTGCAATCCCCGTGCAGGGATTTCGCAATTCGCTCAACGTGGCGCCGTTCAAATTTCAGGAGATAACCGGAAGGGTACCGCAAACGCTAGACAGCTTCACGCTGCGCGAAGTGGAAGAGAACCGGCAGTTCTTCACGCTTCCTGACTATACGCTCATTCATCCTGCCGGAATAGAATTGAAGCCAAAACAACGGGAAAAAGTGGAGAAAATATGGCGGATGAAAGTTTTTGCAATCAACTCGGAAATGCGCACCGGAAAAACATTTATGGCTGCAACCATAATCAACTCGCGGAAATTGGCAGGAA